>JAYTXT010000138.1:0-3674 GCA_043742765.1 Gammaproteobacteria bacterium
TGACCCGGCCCTGGGAACGCAAGTTCTTGGGGTTCAGTGTCACGTCGCATCGCGAGAGTCGTCTACGGATAGCACCGACAAGCGTGCAACGACTGACGCAGAAGGTACGAGACTTGATGCGTGCCAGACGCGGCCGTTCACTAGCTCGTACTATCGAAGATCTGAACCCGCTGCTGCGGGGTTGCATCAACTACTTCCGGCTCACCGAGAGTAAGGAGGTGCTGGAGGAGCTTGATAGTTGGATGCGGCGGCGACTGCGCTGCCTGCTGTGGCGACAATGAAGCCGTCCAGCCGTAAACTACTGGCGTTGGCCTGAGTGCTGAGCGTGCGCGCCTCAGCGCCGGCAATGGGCGTGGTCCGTGGCGGAACGCGGGAGCGTCCCATATGAACTTGGTCCTGCCGGCCAAGTTCTTCACGACCAAGGGGCTGGTCTCACTGATGGGCACCCATCAGCGACTCCAGAGTTTAAGTTGAACCGCCGGATGCGGAACCGCATGTCCGGTGGTGTGAGAGGGCGGTAAGCGCAAGCTCACCCCCTACCGGATGGAATCTCAGATGGCAGAACAGCACTTACCCGAACCCGTCTCCGCGGTGGAAGCCGAGGTCCAACGCATCCAGGGTCTGATGGAGAAGAGCCAATTCGCGCCGGCCCTTACCGCGGCCGAGGCGCTCGTGGTCTCCGTGCCCGAGAATCGGGATGTGAACTACATGATTGCGGTGTGCCTGCGCTATCTGCAGCGGATCCCGGAGGCGCTCAAGGTCCTGATGCGGCTCGAGGAGTCCCATGCGTCGTTCAGCCGGCTCTACCAGGAACGCGGCCATTGCTACGTGGCGCTCAAGGATGCCCCGAACGCAATCGAGGCCTTCCAGGAGGCCGTAAACCGCAATCCTGCGCTGCCTGCAAGCTGGTCCAAGCTCGCGGTGCTCTACAAGATGGTCGGCGACCCCGGGAACGCGCGGATAGCCGCCTCCCACGTCGAGGTGACCTCAAAGCTGGCGCCGGAAGTCGTGGCCGCGACCGGCCTGCTCGCCGATGGCGACCGCCTGCCGTCCGAGAAAATGATCCGCGCGTACCTCCTCAAGCATCCAACGGACGTCGAGGCGATGCGCCTCCTCGCCCGGATCGCGCTTGAGATGGACGTCCTGAACGACGCTGACGTGCTGCTCGAGGCCGTCGTCGAACTCGCACCCGATTATAAGGCGGCCCGCTACGACTATGCCCGGGCGCTGCTGCGGCGCCACAAGCACGCCGCTGCACTCGCACAGCTCGACCTCCTGCTCAAAGACGACCCCGACAACCGCATCTACAGGACCACCCGAGCCACGACCTATGTGGGCATCGGCGATCATGAGAAGGCGCTGACGCTCTACCAGGAACTGCTCGTCGGTGCGCCGAACGGCGCGGACCTGCATCTATCGATCGCCCACACCTTCAAGACGCTCGGTCGGCCGGAGGAATCCATAGAGGCCTATCGCCAGGCGGCCGCGGCGCGACCGAACTTCGGGGACGCCTACTGGAGCCTCGCGAACCTCAAGACCTACCGGTTCACGGACGAGGAGTTCGCAACGATGATCCGCAGCGAGGCGGATCCCAGGATCGACCTGCAGGACCGCTACCACATGTGTTTCGCGCTCGGTAAGGCGCTCGAGGACCGCAGCGAGTTCCAGCGCTCCTACGAGTCTTACGAGCGCGGCAACGCGCTCAAGCAGTCAGAGAGCGGCTACCAGCCGGAGTTCACCGAGCGGAACACCGAGTTGCAGATCGAAGTCTGTACGCCGGAATTCTTCGCGGCCCGCAAGGGCTGGGGCGCGCCGGATCCGGACCCGATCTTCATCGTCGGCCTGCCGCGTTCGGGCTCGACGCTGCTCGAGCAGATCCTCGCCTCGCATTCACAGGTCGAGGGCACGATGGAGCTCTCCGACATCGCCGCGGCGACAGTCGACCTCGAGGGGCACAACAAAGACACGCACAACCGGGTGTACCCGGGCGTGCTCAGGGATCTGACCGCCGAGGACTGCCTGCGGATCGGCCAGAAGTATCTCGCCGATACCCGGATCTACCGCACGGGGAAGCCGTTCTTCATCGACAAGATGCCGAACAACTTCCGGCACATCGGCTTCATTCACCTGATCCTGCCGAACGCGAAGATCATCGATGCGCGGCGCGAACCGATGGCCTGCTGCTTCAGCAACTTCAAGCAGCTCTTCGCCGCCGGCCAGGAGTTCACCTACGGCATCGAAGGGATCGCGCGTTACTACCGGACCTACGTCGAGATCATGGCGCATTGGGACAAGGTGCTGCCGGGCAGCGTCCTGCGGATCCAGCACGAATCCGTGGTCGACGACCTCAAGGGCAACGTCCGCCGGATCCTGGACTACTGCGGCCTGCCCTTCGAGCCGGCCTGCCTGGAGTTCCACAGAACTCAACGCAGTGTGCGCACCGCCAGTTCCGAGCAGGTACGCCAGCCGATCTTCCGCGACGGGCTCGACCAGTGGAAGAGCTACGAGCCGTGGCTGGGCCCCCTGCAAGCAGCGCTCGGCGACCTCGTTGCCTGACGCCTCCACGCCGCCGGCATTCGTCGCCACCATCTCACCGATCATTGCCGTGCCGCGCGCGTCCAAGTCGATACCGGCCGCCAGCGCACGCGGCGACAGCGCCTCCTCGAGTTGCGCAAGCGTCACGCCGACCTGGACAGTTGCGGTGCGCGCCTGCGCGTTCACCTCCTCGATGCAATTCATCCGGTGCAGCGACACAATCAGGTCTCCTGGCTGCGTACACGCGCCGCCGGCATGACCAGTCCGCCCGCCTTGCGGGACTACGCCAACCCCCGAGCGCGCGCACAAGGCGAGCACGCGTGCAGCCTCAGCGGCGTCGGCGGGCCGAGCAATCAGTGCAGCGCGCAAGTTATCTGGATGCATGCCCGGATTGACAGCGGTAATTTCATCACCGCGCCGCTGTCCGTGCTGCCCGACAATGGCGGTGAGATCTGAAAGGAATGCTGCGGCATACTTGGCGGGCGGCGTCATGGTGCATTAATCTTCCGGTAGTTGCGGAAGATCGCGTGGTTGTTAAACGAAATCCGCCGCAGCGACGCCAAGTACTTGCCAATGCGCTGGCTCTCCTGCACTCTCGCGTGCAACGCAAAGAGCCGCCGATATTTGCGCGCCGCTGTCGCCGTCGTGTTGGCGGCCCGCTGCAGATTAGCACCTGGAACGGGCGGTGGTTGGCTGAGTACGCTATTTGAGCACATGCTGTCAGACGCAGGCGAGCTGCCGCGGGGAGTCTTTAATATGCAGAACTGTAAGAGCCGCATCTGGATAAAGTCACTGGCGCTGTTCGTAGCCGGCCTTGCGCTCGCAAGTGCCGCGAGAACGCAAACGCCTCCTGAATGGATAGAGCCATTTCCGCCGTTCCGGATCGCCGATGATCTCTACTACGTTGGAAGCAAGGACCTCGCGAACTATCTGATCACGACTCCGAAAGGCCACATCCTTATCAATAGTGGTCTTGAGATTAGTGTGCCGCTGATTCGGGCCAGTGTCGAGAAGCTCGGCTTTAAGTTCGCGGATATCAAAATTCTACTCATTAGTCACGCGCATTTTGATCACGACGCGGGTAGCGCGTTGATCAAGACGCTGACCGGCGCGAAATACATGGTCATGGATGGCGATGT
>JAYTXT010000139.1:0-6361 GCA_043742765.1 Gammaproteobacteria bacterium
GTCGCCGTGGCCGGCTGGGTGCATCGCCGGCGCGACCACGGCGGCGTGATCTTCGTCGACCTGCGCGACCGCGAGGGCCTGGTGCAGATCGTCTGCAACCCCGACGCAGCCGAGGTGTTCGCCAACGCCGAAAAACTCCGCAACGAATTCGTCGTGCGCGTCACCGGCACGGTGCGTGCGCGCCCGGCTGGCACGGTGAATGCCAACCTTGCCTCTGGCGGCGTCGAGATCGTCGCCACGGCGGTTGAAATTCTCAATCGCGCGGATCCGCTGCCGTTCCAGCTCGACGAGCAGGTGAGCGAGGAAGTGCGGCTGCGCTACCGCTACCTCGACTTGCGCCGCGAGGTCATGGCCACGCGCCTGCGCCAGCGCCACGCCATCACGCGCTCGATGCGCGGCTTCCTCGACGCGCACGGTTTCATTGATATCGAAACACCGATGCTGACCAAGGCGACGCCCGAGGGCGCGCGCGATTACCTGGTGCCGAGCCGCACGCACGCCGGCAAGTTCTTCGCGCTGCCGCAATCGCCGCAGATCTTCAAGCAGCTGCTGATGGTGGCCGGCTTCGAGCGCTACTACCAGATCGTGCGGTGCTTTCGCGACGAAGACCTGCGCGCCGACCGGCAACCCGAGTTTACGCAGCTCGACATCGAGACCAGTTTCCTCAGCCAGGAGCAGATCACCGCACTCATGGAGGAGCTGGTGCGCACTCTGTTCCGCGAGGTCATGCAGCAGGAACTGCCCGAGCCCTTTCCGCGCATGACCTACCACGATGCCCTGCGCCGCTTTGGCTCCGACAAGCCCGACTTGCGCGTGCCGCTCGAGCTGGTCGACGTCGCCGACCTGGTGGCAAACTGCGATTTCAAGGTATTTGCCGGCCCCGCGAAGGACCCGGCCGGCCGGGTCGCGGCGCTGCGCGTGCCCGGGGGCGGCGCCATGCCGCGCTCGCAGATCGATGATTACACGGCCTACGTCGCCCGCTACGGCGCGCGCGGTCTCGCCTACATCAAGGTCAACGAGCGCGCCAAGGGGCGCGAGGGGTTGCAGTCGCCGATCGTCAAGTTTCTCGACGAGCAGGCCGTGGCCGGCATCCTCGAGCGTACCGGCGCCCAGGATGGCGACCTGGTGTTCTTCGGGGCCGACCGCGCGAGGGTGGTCAACGACGCGCTCGGCGCGCTGCGCCTGAAGGTGGGGCAGGATCAGAAACTGGTGGCCGAGGGCTGGCGGCCGCTGTGGGTCGTCGACTTCCCGATGTTTGAATACGACGAAGAGGCGAAGCGCTGGGTGGCCATGCACCATCCCTTCACCTCGCCGAAGAACCCGGACGCCGCGGCGCTTAAGGCCGACCCGGGTTCAGCACTCGCCCAGGCCTATGACCTGGTGCTCAACGGTTCCGAGCTCGGTGGCGGCTCGGTGCGCATTTTCAAGCAGGAACTGCAATCGGCAGTGTTCGAGCTGCTGGGCATCGGCGCTGAAGAGGCACGAGCGAAGTTCGGGTTCCTGCTCGACGCGCTGCGCTTCGGCGCGCCGCCGCACGGCGGCATTGCCTTCGGGCTCGATCGGCTCGCCATGCTGATGGCCGGCGCCGAGAGCATCCGCGACGTCATCGCCTTCCCGAAGACGCAGACCGCGGCCTGCCCGCTGACCGAGGCGCCAACGGAAGTGAGCGAGCAGCAGCTGCGCGAGCTCCACATCCGCGTTCGCCAGCCTCCCCCGGCCTAGCGAGCGCCCACCGCCAGCCATGAACGCCGCAGTCGTCTACGTCCATGGTCTCTGGCTCTCCGGACACGAGGCCTTCATGCTGCGGCGGCGGCTGGAGAAGGACCGCGGCTACGATTGGCACGCCTTCGGTTACGCTTCGACGCTGCTGACGATGGGCGAAATCGCCGACGCCCTCAACGCCACGATCGCCGCGCTCGACGCGCCGCTGGTACACCTCGTCGGCCACAGCCTCGGTGGCATCGCCATCATGCGCTGCCTCGAGCGGCACCCGCAGCAGCCTCCCGGGCGCGTGGTGTTCATGGGCACGCCCAGCATCGCCAGTCGCGCCGCCAACGCCGTGGCGCGTTTCCGCTATGGCCGCGCGCTGATGGGCCCGGCGGTGGGCGAGGAACTGCTCTACGCGCACGAGCGCACCTGGGCGCACCCGCGCGAGCTTGGCATCATCGCCGGCAACCAATCGCTGAGCCTGTCGCGCCTGGTGGTGGAATTCGACGAGGCCAACGATGGCACGGTCGCCGTTTCGGAAACGCGCCTGCCCGGCGCGAAGGCGCACCTCGTGCTGCCGGTGAGTCACTCGGGAATGCTGCTGTCGGCGCGCGTGGCGCACGAGGTAGGGCAGTTCCTGGAATTTGGGCGTTTCGGGACGCCGCAAGCCCAACAATGACGCCGTCGGCGTCGCGCCCTCGCTTTATGCGCCCTCGCTTTATTGCCCTCCTGTCCAAATGAGGCTATCATGTGTCTCACTTGACACAGTGGTGGCCGGTATGGAAGCCCACAAGCACATCGTGAACCTGCTCGGCGGCGCCAAGGCAATTGGCCGTCCGGTGCGTTCGGTCGCCGACCTCGATGCGGCGATCCAGGCCGGGTTCCCGCGCGCCGCGCTGGAGAACCTGATGACGGCCGTGGCTCCCGAGCCCGAGCGCGCGCGGCTCCGCAACCGCGTCGTGCCACGCGCGAGCTTTCAGCGCAGCAAGACGCTGAGTGCGGCGCACAGTGCCACCACCGAGCGACTGGCACGCATCACCGCGCTCGTCCAGAGCGTGTGGGAAGATGCGGCCAGCGCCCAGCGGTTTCTGTGGACGGCGCACCCGGAGCTGGGCGACCGCAAGCCTATCGAGGTGGCGCTCACCGAGCTCGGTGCCCGCGAGGTCGAAGCGGTGATCCAGCGGGGACTCCACGGCCTGCCCGTATAGCCGGCAATGGCAGCGCAGTCCTACGCCGGCCCGCTGGTGGCCTACCGCATTGTCCGCGCTGGTTACGCCGTATTCGATGGCAGCGGTGCGGCGCGCTGGGGTGGTCGCTGGACCAGCCCGGGCAGGGCGGTGATTCATGCCGCCGAGAGCTACGCGCTCGCGGTCCTGGAAAACCTGGTCCATTTCAATGCGAGCGAACTCCCGCCACACCTCACCGTGAGTCGCATCGAGATTCCGGGGCGCGTATCGCGGGCGGTAGTTGCCCGCGCCGACATTGCCGATTTCGATACCGCCAGGACCTATGAGTCCTGCCGCGCCATCGGCGATCGCTGGCACGAGTCGGTATCGAGCGCAGTGCTGATCGTGCCCTCGCGCCTCTCGCCCTTCGAATGCAACCTCCTGATCCACCCGGCGCACAAGGACACGGTCAGGGTGCGGGTCGGCGACGCGCTCCCCGCGCGGCTCGACGAGCGGCTAAAATCCCTGCTCGCCAAGCCGCGGCGGCGGAAGTCGCACGATTAAGCGACGGCTCTATCCAGGCCGTCGCCGGCGATAGTGACGACGAGATAGTCTGGTCTGGTTACAACGACCGATATCGAGCGTCACGGCCGACAGCTCGCGCTCGCGGAGCACATGGTTACCTGGAAGCCAGTGACCGACAGAATCAGGCCTCGGGCGCTCGTCATTCAATTGCCGGCCTCGATACATCAAGGAGTGCACGCCCATCCGGTGTCACGACTTGCCGCGCGGCATTGATGACGCCGCCCATCTTGTATTTCCGATTGAGCCACATGCGCGCGGCGACAGCCGCCGTCAGCGGCCCGAACCAGGCCACGTACTGAATCGTCTGGGCATAGCTAGCGGGCGTGAAGCGCGTGAGACCGAGGCTCAAGAATGCGATATGCGTCGCCACGCCTCCGCCGATGATGCCCAGGTAGTGCTCCCGTAGCCACCATCGCGGATTGTCGGGGCCTTTGCGTACGAACCGCAGCATCACCGGGCCCGAAATGAGCCCGACGAGTGACAGGACCATCAAAATTATCTTGCCATAGGCTATGCCTAACATGAGTACGCCCGCACCGGCGACAATATTGACCCAGGCCAGCACCTGGTAGATGCGGCCGGCATAATGTGTTGGTGTGCGTTTGTCGCGAATAGCGCGCCAGGCAGGAAGCGCTGGAGCGCTTCCTGAGCCGCCGCAGGCGGGCCCGCTCGCGCGGCGGCGACCGGCCAATTCCGGCCAATCAGGAGCGGACCCGTGATCTCCTAGGCGGCCGCTCTACTTGACAGGTCTGATATAAGTGGGCGATGCCTGCACCGCTTCTCGTCAAGTTCGCCGCCGGCAAGCAAGGCCTCTGGCGGGTCGACCGCATCGATACCATTGTCGGTGCTGGCTTACCCGCGGCACCCCGACTTGCGGTACATGAGGGTGACGCCACTATCGCCAGGACTCCTACATCTTGGGTCTTGCGTGGCATGACCAGTAACACGCGCTACACCAACCGCGCTGAGGTTGATGCCTTGGGCGCGCGCCAGCGGGGTCTCGCCCCCCCACAGGCTTGCCAGGCAGCGCTGATTCCAATTCGCAAGACAGAAGCCTGGTGGGCACTGGCTCAGGACGAACGTCGCGCTGTCTTTGAAGAACATTCGCGCCATATTGTAATTGGGCTCCAATACCTACCGGCGGTAGCCAGGCGGCTGCATCACAGCCGCGAACTCGGTGAGCCATTCGATTTCTTGACGTGGTTCGAATACCCGCCGGAGCACGCTGCCGGGTTTGAAGAGTTGGTCGACCGACTCCGAAAATCTGCAGAGTGGCGCTATGTGGATCGCGAAATAGATATTCGACTCACCCGGGAGTGAAGTCTGCGCGAGTTGTCGGGCCATATCCGGCCATAACCGGTCCTGCGTCACCGCTGCTTGAACCTCGCCGGAAGCCGACATCCGCAGTCAAAATCAGTGGCGTCGGCGCCAAGGCGGCTGGGTGCCGCAGAATAAGCTCTACGTTGGAAGATCGACGCAAGGTTTGCGGGCAGACAGGCTGCAATGATCACTGTGCGGCGATCCACCTCGCGTGCGTATCTGACAATGCTCCTTCGTCCGGCAACGGTTTCGCGACCCTACAGGCCTAACGCAGCCGGTCTACCAGTTCTCCTTGAACGGGCGCGCCTCGACTTCGAAGGACCACGCCGAGCGGGGCTGCGTGGTTAGATGAAATGCCAGGTCAGCCAGATCGTCGGGCGAGATGAAGAAGTCCGTCGGCTTGTCCTTCATCATTTCGCGCGTACGAGGCAGGTCGACGACCCCATCAACGATGATCAATGCAACGTGGATGTTCTTCGGCCAGAGGTGCCTGGCCATCGATTCCGCGAGGCTCTTCTGCGCAGCCTTCGCAGGCGCGAATGCCGCCGTGCGGGCCACACCCCTACGCGACGACGTCGCGCCGATGACAATGATGTTGCCGCCACCGTTGTCATTCATCGATGGGATGACCTTTTTCGATGCAAGCAACAGGCCGAGGGTATTCACACGAAAGGCGCCCTCCAGAGCCGCAGGGTCGATGTCCTCGACAGTGCCCCAGGTACCCGAACCCGCGTTGTAGACCAGCGTGTGCACTGAGCCCATCTCATGTTCGATCGCTTCGAACGTGCGCGTCACCGAAGCGGGATCAGTGACATCGCAACTGTAGGCGCGCGCGTCCACGAGGCTTGCCGCGAGCGGTCCGCTCGTTTCGATCGTGCGAGCGAGAAGCGCGACTGCGTAACCCTCTTTCGCGAAGCGGCGACCGAGTGCTGCGCCATTACCAGGCCCGACACCGACCACGACGCAAACCTTCTTCGATGTCATGTTTCCCTCTCGACGTGTGATCAACGGCGGTCACTCATGGGTGAGCCGTGATGACGTTGGTGGAATCAACGCGCTCCAGCGAGCCACGGCTCGCTGGTCGCGCCCTGGGTGGCGCTACCTCCAACTGCCGGCGACCTCTGTGGCGAATGCGTCAAAAGTGCGCAACGGGTGGCCGACGATGGCTTCGCAAGCGGTGAGCTCGGCCGGTGTAGCGATGAGGCCGCTACTGTGGAAGTACGCGTACATCATCTTGAAGTCGAAGACCATCCAGGGCGGCATCATCGCCGACGCCTGCTGCGCCCATGCGTCGAGGTCGTCGCCGCCGTAGCTAATCTTCTTTCCGAGTTTGCTCGACCACACCTCGGCGGTCGACGGGCCGTTCACAAGCGTCGGACCGGCGAGCACGTAGCTCTTGTCAGTGAACTTATCGGTGACCAGCGCGTTAACCGCGGCGTCCGCGATGTCACGGGCGTCGACGCGATGCAGGCCCTTCTGTCCCAACGGCTGAGCGTAGACGCCGTACTCAAGGAGCGCGGCCTTCAACCAGGCATCGTTCTGGAAGAAGTTGTTCGGCTGCAGGATCGTGTACGGAATGCCGC
>JAYTXT010000140.1:0-4717 GCA_043742765.1 Gammaproteobacteria bacterium
CGAGGCGCTCGGCAATCTCTGCGATCGACAGGCCGTCGAGATATTTCCATTCCAGCGCGTCGCCATAGCGTCCGGGCAGGCTGTCCAGCGTCACCTGCACCGCGCGCTTGATTTCCTCGGCGTGACGCCGTGCCTCGGGTCCGTCCCGTTCGTCAGCCTGGAGTGATTCCAGTACCGCGCGAACCGACGCATCGTCGTCCGCATTGACGACGTGCGCCGCAAGCCTGCCCTGCCGCTGCCAATGGTCGGCCAGCTCGTGGCGCGCGATCTGGCACAACCAGCTAAACAGCGCCGCTTCGCCCCGGTAGCTGCTCAGCCGCCTGATCGCTCGCGCCAGCACCTCCTGGCAGATGTCCTGCGCAGCTGCGACATTGAGTTCAAGGCGCGGCAGCACAAACCGATACAGTCTTGGAAAATAGGCATTGAAAAAGCCGTCGAATGCAGCCTGGTCTCCGGCCAACAGGGCCTTTACCAGTTGCTGATCGACGTGATACTCGCTCATGGTTGCGGCAGTGACCCGCAGCGCGAATCGAAATTGCAGCCGATGAGCTGTACTGTGCTGCCCGTGGCCGGCACAACCTGGAGGATAAAACCAAGTCCGGGGGCGAAATACTTGCGCTCAACCACTGTGGGGGCCATAGCCGTAAAGGCGTCCGTAACCACGCAGTCTCCGCGGCAAAGCAGCTGCACCAGCCCCTGCGGCACGAACCGGTCGAGTTCCGGGTCCTGGCCGTAGCGGTAGTCGGTCGCTATGACCTGGCTGACATCTTCGGCATTGGCGAGCGACATTTCCTCACGATAGGTGCGGCCCAGGCGCGGGTCAGCGAGAAAGATAATGCCCGGCTTGGCCAGATCGCGCTCTACCTTGAAAGATCCATCGATGCTCACGAGTTCGGGCGACACCGGCCGATCGCCCGGGAACGTATCGTAATCCTTGACCTCTTCGCCGCAGTACCAGACATTGCCATCCTTCGCCTGGGCGAACCAGTCGGCCGTATCTTCGGCGATGAAGCCCGCGACAAATACCTGATCCCGCTGCACGATGCAGTTTACGCCGGCGATCGTCTTGGTGCGGTTGAGGATTTCGATCTTGACCCGCTCACCGCTGCCGCTGTACTCCCAGCGATTGCCGATGGTGAGCGGCATGTAGCGATTAGTCGTCGCCAGATTGTGAAAATCGGATTCGAACAGCTCGGGGCTGAAATCCGGGTCGTAGCGATGCTCACCGACCGCGGCGCAGATGCCGAGCCGCGCGGTTTTCTGCGCCGAGCACAGCTCAAAAGCAGCCTTGCGGTCGTCCCGGCCTCCCGTCAGACAGGCCTGACGCTCGGTCGCGTCCTCGATGTTGATGCAGGCCGCGGCGCCGCGCAGAAAACTGTCATCCGCCTCAAGACCGCAGGCGCGATGCACGAGGTTCGCAGTCTGCGTACAATATTTCCCATTGCCCGCCACCGCTCCAGCAGCAACAGTCATGTCTGGCACGCCGAGCAGGAGCAGCAATCCCGGGATGAACGCCATTCTGCTTGCCATAATAGGTCTCCGTTTGCGATCTGGTACTTTGGGTGCACATGGTTAGACCGGACCCGCGGGCAAGATCAATCGCGGCGCGGCTGTGCGGTTTGCTGGCCGCGCTAGGCTGTTCGTTGGCCAGCGCCGCCGGCGGCTGGCTGGGTCAGCCACTGCGCCAGGCGCTCACCGGACTGAACGGCGGCGATTTCTCGATTATCTTCAGTTCCGAACTGGTTCCGGACCGCCTGCTTGTAACGGTCGAACCAAGCGCCGGCGATGCCGAGCATATTGCCGTGCAGATTCTGGCGCCCTTCGGATTGGGCCTGCGGCAAATGGCACCGGGCGTTTTCGCGGTCGTTCGCGCCGGCCATGCTCCAGGCGCTGTTGCGGCGCCGGCGCCACTGCGGACGCCGGCTGCGCTGGCGCCATCGCTCGAACAGATTGTTGTCGTAGCCAGCCGCTACTCGCTGGGCGAGGTCGACAGCGGCGCCACGCGGATCGACAGCGGTTTACTGGCCAATCAACCACAGTTTGCCAATGACGCCATGCGCGCCGTGGCACGCCTTCCAGGCATTGCCAGCAATGGCCTCACGGCCCGCATCAACGTACGCGGCGGAAGTGCGGACGAATTGCTGCTGCTGATGGACGGTTTTCCAATCCGGCAGGCGTACCACGTGCTCGCGTTTTTCAGTCCCTTCAGTACGCTTGATTCGTCCACGATCGCCGCGCTCGACGTCTATACCGGTGGCTTCCCGCTCAGGTACGGGGCGCGCATGAGCGGCGTGGTTGATTTCAGCACCATCGATCCGGATCGGGAGCCCAGACATTCCCTCAACGTAGGCTGGCTCGACGCCGGCGTGCGCACGGCCGGAACCGTGTCAGCCGCGGCAGGCGTCGACGCACTGCTGAGCGTGCGCTCCGGAATATTGCGCAGCAAGCTCGACCGGCTGGCGCTCGACGCGCTCACGCCGTTCTATGCGGACGGGTTCGCAAAGCTTCGCTGGCGACCGAGCGATGACGCGACGCTGACCGCCCAGGCGCTCTGGTCGCGTGACGCGGTTGCGGTACGGGACCCGGATCGCGGCGAATTTGCCCGGCTCAGCAGCCGCACGCGCTACCTGTGGTTGCACGGCGCGCAGCGCCTGTCGAGGCGCTGGCACGCCGAAGCCTGGCTGGGCTACAGCGCACTGCAATCCGAGCGTTATGGAACCGTCGATAACGTCGCGATCGCCGTCGGTTCCGTTGCTGACACTCGATCAGCGGATCTGTGGGACCTGCGCTGGCGCTTCAATGGCGCCCTGAGCGAGCGGCAACATATTGAATTGGGCGGCGAGTGGCAGGTGGGCGATAGCGATTACCAGTATCGAAGTGCCCTGACGCTGACGCCCGAGATCGCCGCACTCTATCAACGTGCCGAAGTCCAGAACCGCGACTCCATCCTGGCTCCCTTCAGGCGCGATGTGGGGTTGTATGGAGCGTATCGCCTGCGGATGGGAGCCCGGACAACCGTGGAACTGGGCACCCGCGTTCTGCGTGCGGCTGGCCTGGGCCTCACCAGCACGGTGCTGTGGGATCCTCGAATCATGCTGAGCCAGGAGTTGGGAGCGAACACCCGGCTGCGCCTCAGCTGGGGACGATTCCACCAAACGGACGAAGTGCAGGAACTGAATGTCGAAGACGGCGCGCTTGGATTTGCGGCGCCGCAGGAATCAGTGCATACCATCATCGGGTGGCAGCATGTCGATCGGCGCGGCATCGACTGGCGCATGGAAGTGTTTCGCAAGACCCAGGCTGCTCCCCGACTCCGCTACGAGAACCAGCTCAATCCGCTGGCGATCCTGCCCGAACTCGCGCCTGACCGACAGCTCATAAATGCGGCTGAAGCGGACCTGAGTGGCGCAGAATTTTCCGCGACCTACCGCGCGGCGACCTGGAACTGGCGGCTCGGCTACACCTGGTCGGACGCGCGCGATGAGCTCAATGGGCACAATGAAGTCCGCAGCTGGAATCAGCCACACGCCTTCAACGGCTCGGTTGAATGGACCCGCCGTCGTTGGTCCGCGGCCGCCGCACTCTCCTTGCACAGCGGCTGGCCGACTACGCGTTTGCAACGCGAAGCGGCCGGCCAGCTCGTCGTGGGCCCGCGTAACGACGCGCATTGGCCTTCCTATGCTTCGCTCGATCTGCGGGTGGGGTACCGCAGGCCCATGGGTCTTGGCGAACTCGTGGTGAGCGCGGATGTGGCCAATGCGCTCGATCGGGTTAACCGTTGCTGCAGCGAGTTGTCGACGACCGTCTCCGCCACGGTGACAGGAGTTGCGCTGGAACCCCTTGCGCTGATGCCGCTCACGCCAACGCTGAATATTCGCTGGAATTTCTAGGCGCACCACCCCGCCACCTGCTCATATGTGAAAGCGCGTCCGCTGGCCGCCGCGCGGTTGAAATCCGGCGCGGCGGCCGTCTAACCCGCATTGCAGCCCGGGCCACGGGTTGCCCAACCTGCGGGGCCAGGCCATGCGGAAGGCATTCGTGATCACCATCGCCCTGGCGGGTATCGTGCTGATCCTGGCACGTCTCCTGACAGACGCCGCGCTGGCCGCCGATGACAATTGGGAGTTCATCGAAGCACTTGGCGCCAGCGTCCTGTTCCCCGTTCCTATCTTGCAACCCAGTTCGGACTCGATTTTACCAACGCATCGGTTTCCTTGAGGAAGGCCGCCAGGTCCGCGCCGCGATAGAGTCTGCCGATTACTGCGCGGCCCTCCGCCAATCGTCCCGTGTACATCAGGCCGAGCGCCGGATGCAGCACCGCACATTTGGCGTCCCCGGAATCGTCTGCGCCTGGTTGTTGCAGTTGCCGCTCTGCGTCCGCCAGCGCCGCCGCGATCCCCGGCTCGAAGTAGCGGGCGTACTTGGGCGTGGCGATCCGGTAAGCATGACGGGCGGCGTCGTACGCGTACACGACCGTCGGGAATGGCGCCAGCGCGAAGCTGCAGTAACGGTCTTTCCAGGATTCATCGCAGCTCGAGTACTCGAGCGTGCCGTCACCATCGAGGTCCGCGAAATCCCCGGGACCACAATCGCCCGTATCCAGAGAAAGCAGCGTTCGAATCTTATGTTCGATTGCATAGACCCCCACCGCGTAACAGCAGTGCATGCCACCGCTCCAGGTCGACACCACCAGGTCCGGCTTGCCGTCACCGTCGAG
>JAYTXT010000141.1:0-6240 GCA_043742765.1 Gammaproteobacteria bacterium
CGCTCCCGCCGCTGCCGGCGTACTGGGCGACCAGCAGCGGCGCGCCGCGCGCCCAGGCTTTCCAGGCGATGCTGCGCGGACTGTCGCCGCTCTGGTAGGCGCGCAGTCCCGCCCACTCATCTTCGCCCGGCAAGCTCGCGACGGACTGCGGCGCGAGGCGCCCCGCGCTGGCCGCCGGCAGCGGGCGAGTTCCGGCGAGGCGCGGATAAACGATGGCTGCCACCGGGAGGTACAGCCAGGTCCAGCAGCGAAACAGACCGAACGGGGCGGTGCTCGCCAGTTCCAGCCGCTCGAGTCGCTGGCGGCCGCGCGTCGCAGCCTGAAACCTCAGGTGCACCGTGACGACGCTGTTGCCGTCAGCCTCAAAACGAGTGGCCGGTGAGCCGGGCGAGCCGATCGTGAGGGCGCGGCGCGGCAGGCGTGCCGGGTTCGAGAAGCGCAGCTCCAGGAGCCCTTCGCCACCGGCATGGCAGTCGGCAGCCTGCGCCTGCACCAGCTCGAGGCCCTGGAGCGTCCGTTGGCATTCGTGCATGCCCACCAACATGAAGCCGGCGAGCGTGAAGGTGAGGAACAGCGCCAGGCTGTTGGTGTAGTTGAGCCCGGCCACCAGCATGACGAACAACAACAGCGCGAAGCCCACTCCGGCGCGGGTCGGCAGGATATATAGGCGCCGCCCCTGCAGCTGCAGCGGCAGCGGGTCGTTCCCCTGGCGCTTGCGGGCCCATTGTTCGACGCGCTGGGACACACGGCGGCGCAGCGCGGCGAACACGGACGGTCTCTAAACCGGCACTGGCACCGCGGCCAGCAGCTCGGTGGCCAGCCGCGCACCCTGGCCGGCGCCGCCGCCGTCGCGCTGTTCGAGCCGGTGCGCCGCCACCGAGGGCAGCACGGCCTGCACGTGTTCGGGCAATACCGCGCGCTCCTCCGCCAGCAGCGCCCAGCCTTGCGCGGCGCGCACCAGCCCCTGGGCGGCGCGCGGCGACAGTCCCAGCTGGAACAGCGTGCGTGAGCGCGCCACCAGTGCCTGCACGTAGTCCAGGAGCGGCGCGCCCACGTAGATGGCGCGCACCGCGCGCTGCGCCGCCAGCAGCTCGGCCGGATTGAGCACCGCGCTGGTTGCTTCCAGCAGTTCGTGACGTTCGCCGGCCAGCAGCAGCGCGCGCTCGGCCTCGCGGTCGGGGTAGCCCAGGCTCACGCGCATCAGGAAACGGTCGAGTTGCGATTCCGGCAGCCCGAAAGCGCCGAGCTGCTCATGCGGATTCTGCGTTGCCACCACAAAAAAAGGCTCGGGGAGCGGATGCGTCACGCCGTCAACGCTGACCTGCCGCTCTTCCATGGCCTCGAGCAGGGCGCTCTGCGCCTTGGGGCTGGCGCGGTTGATTTCGTCGCCCAGCAGCAGCTGCGTGAACACGGGTCCGGGCCGGAACTGGAACTGCTGCGTGACCCGATCGAACACCGAGACGCCGATGACGTCGGCAGGCAGCAGGTCGCTGGTGAACTGGAGCCGTCGCCAATCAAGCCCCAGCACCCGTGCGAGCGTGTGCGCGAGCGTGGTCTTGCCCACCCCGGGCACGTCCTCGAGCAGCAGGTGTCCGCGCGCCAGCAGGCAGGCCAGACACAGCCGGATCTGCACGGGTTTGCCGAGAATCACTTTCTCGACGGCGGTCACGGCGTCGCGCAGGCGGCTCATGATTGCAGCGCGCGCACCTGTTCGAGCTGGCGGCCGAGGCCACCGAGCGTCTGCTCGAAATCGGCCAGCCGCGCGCGCTCCTGCAGCACGACGGCCGCGGGCGCGCTGCGCACGAAATTCTCGTTGCCCAGCTTGGCCTGCGCCCTGGCGATTTCCTCGCCGGTCTTGCGGATGCTCTTTTCCAGGCGGGCGAGCTCGGCCACGGGGTCGATGAGTCCGGCCATCGGCACCAGCAGTGTCAGGTGGCCGACGATGACGGCCGCGGCCGGCGGCGGTTTTGCGCCCGGATCGAGCGCTTGCGGCGGCTCGATGCCCGCCAGGCGCAGCAGCAAGGCCTGGTGGCGCTGCGCGAGCCCGCGATCGGCCGCCGTCGAGTCTTGCAGCAGCAGCGGCAGCTTGCGTGCCGGGCTGATATCCATTTCGCCGCGGATCTGCCGCACGCCAAGCACGACCTTCATCAGCCACTGCAGCTCGGTTTCAGCCTCGGCATCGGCAGGAAAGTCCGTGGCGCGCGGCCAGGCGGCGAGCATGATGCTGGCCGTGCCGGGCACGCTCGCAGGCATTGCGCCCGGCACCAGCGGCGCGATGCGCTGCCAGATCTCCTCGGTAATGAACGGCATCAGCGGGTGACTTGCGCGCAGCAACGTTTCGAGCACCACCAGCAGGGTCTGGCGGGTGCCGCGCTGCTGCGCTGCGCTGGCGCCGGCGCCTTGCAGCACGGGCTTCGCCAGTTCCAGGTACCAGTCGCAGTATTCGTGCCAGGTGAATTCGTACAGCGCCGTGGCGGCGAAATCGAAGCGGTAGCCGGCAACGGCCGTGTCGACCGTGCCGATGGCGCGCCCAAGGCGTGAGCGGATCCAGCGATCAGCCATCGACAGTTCCACGGGGCCGTCGCGGCTCACCCCGGCGCTCTGCTCGACGCACATCAGCACGAAGCGGGCCGCATTCCACAGCTTGTTGCAGAAGTTCCGGTAGCCGGCGACGCGCTGCAGGTCGAAACGGATGTCGCGGCTGTGGGTGGCGAGTGAGGCGAAGGTGAAGCGCAGGGCATCAGTGCCGTAGGCCGCGATGCCCTCGGGGAACTGCTTGCGCGTCGCCTTCTCGATCGCCGGCGCGAGGCGCGGCTGCATCAATCCCGTGGTGCGCTTGATCACCAGCGCCTCCAGGCCGATGCCGTCGACGATGTCGAGCGGGTCGATGACGTTGCCCTTCGATTTCGACATCTTCTGGCCTTCGCCGTCGCGGATCAGGCCGTGCACGTAGACGTCGCGGAACGGCACGTCGCCCATGAACTTCAGGCCGAACATGATCATGCGCGCGACCCAGAAGAAAATGATGTCGAAGCCAGTTACGAGCACGCTGGTCGGATAGAAGCGCTTGAGCTCGGCCGTGCTTGCAGGCCAATCCAGCGTGGAAAACGGCCACAGCGCCGAGGAAAACCAGGTGTCGAGCACGTCCTCGTCCTGGCGCAGCGGCACCTCGCGCCCGTGCTGCGCGCGCGCGTTCGCCGCCGCCGCCGCGGCATCGCGGGCGACGAAAATGTTGCCGGCCTCGTCGTACCAGGCGGGAATCCGGTGGCCCCACCACAGCTGGCGGCTGATGCACCAGTCCTCGATGTTGCGCATCCACTGGAAATAGGTCTTGTCCCAGTTTTCCGGGACGAAGCGGATGCGGCCGCTCTCGACCGCGGCGATCGCCGGCGCCGCGAGCGGCGCCACGCGTACGTACCACTGGTCGGTGAGATAGGGTTCGATGGCCGCTCCGCTCCGATCGCCCCGCGGCACCATCAGCTGGTGAGCGTCGATCCGTTCGACCAGACCGGCGGCCTCCAGCAGCTCGACCACGCGCGCGCGCGCGGCCAGACGCTCGAGCCCGCGCAGCTCCGGCGGCGCCGCATCATTCATGCGCGCATCGGGCGTCAGCACGTTGATAAGCGGGAGCGAATGCCGTTGGCCCACGGCGTAGTCGTTGAAGTCGTGGGCCGGCGTGATCTTCACGCAGCCAGTACCGAATTCCGGATCGACGTAGTCGTCGGCGATGATCGGAATCTCGCGGCCGGTAAGCGGCAGTCGCACGGTCTTGCCCACCAGCTGGCGGTAGCGTTCGTCGTCGGGGTGCACGGCCACTGCCGTGTCGCCGATCATGGTCTCGGGGCGCGTGGTTGCTACCACCACCAGGCCGCTGCCGTCGCTCAACGGGTAGCGCAGGTGCCACAGCGACCCCGTTTCCTCCTCGCTCACCACTTCGAGGTCGGAGATCGCCGTGCGCAACACCGGATCCCAGTTGACCAGGCGCTGGCCGCGGTAGATGAGATCTTCCTCGTGCAGGCGCACGAACACTTCGGTGACCGCGTGCGACAGTCCCTGATCCATGGTGAAACGGTCGCGCGACCAGTCGACTGAGGCGCCCAGGCGCCGCAGCTGCCGGGCGATGGCGCCGCCCGACTGCGCCGTCCACTGCCACACGCGCTCCACGAACTGCTCGCGGGTGAGATCGGTGCGTCGCTTGCCCTCGGCATTGAGTTGCCGCTCGACCACCATCTGCGTGGCGATGCCGGCGTGATCGGTGCCCGGTTGCCACAGCGTGCTCTCGCCGCGCATGCGGTGATAGCGCGTGAGCGCATCCATGATCGTGTCCTGGAACGCGTGCCCCATCTGCAGCGTTCCGGTCACGTTGGGCGGCGGGATCACGATGCAGAAGGCGCCGTTGCCCTCACGCGGCGCGAAGGCACCCTGCGATTCCCACTGCGCGTACCAGCGCTGTTCGATGTCAGCGGGCGAGTAGGTCTTGTCCATGCCCAGGCCCTAGCCGCCCGCCGTGCTGCTCTTGTGCGTCACGGGTTCGACGCCCAGGGCGCGGTACTGCTTGTAGCGCTCGCGGCCCGACTGCCGGCGCGCGGCATCGGCGTCGACGATTTCCACGACGCGGAGTGCGGTGTCGACACCCGGCGGCAACGCCGCGGCGAGGTTGACGATGAGCTGGGGCGGGGAGGGCGGCGCCCGGCCGGCGCTCAACAGCACCGGTGTCTCGTCCCAGTCGGATTCGCTCGTCACTGGTTCGTGCGGCACGAAGCTGCGGTCGGCGAAAGTCCACAACAGGTCATCGAAGCGGGCCAGTTCGTCGGCATCGTCGAACCAGACCAGCACGCGCTGTTCGGCCAGGAAGGCCTTCTCGACCTCGTGGCAGGCGAACTTCCAGCGCTCGCGGGAATCACTCCCTTCCAGCACGTAGAAATCCGCGCGCGCCACGTACGGAACTAGCCACGCGCGCGGCGGATCAGGAAATCACCCAGCAATGCGAGCGGTCGGCCGGTGGCGCTCTTGTGAGTGCCCGAGAGCCAGGCGGTGCCCGCGATATCGAGGTGCGCCCACTTCATTCCCCGTGTGAAGCGGCCCAGGAACGCGGCTGCCGTGATGGCGCCACCGTCACGGCCGGCGATATTGGCCACGTCGGCGAAATTGGTCTTGAGCTGCTCGCCGTATTCCTCGGTGAGCGGCAGCTGCCAGGCGCGATCGCCGGCGCGCACACCTGCGGCCACGAGTTCCTGCGCCAGTTCGTCATCATTGCCCATGACCCCGGTGTGATGTGCGCCAAGCGCGACCACGCAGGCGCCGGTGAGCGTGGCCATGTCGATGACCGCGGCCGGCTTGAAGCGGCGCGCATAGTGCAACGCGTCGCAGAGGATCAGGCGGCCCTCGGCGTCGGTGTTAAGGATTTCCACTGTCTGGCCGTCGGCGCTGGTGACAATATCACCCGGCTTGATCGCCCGGCCGCCGGGCATGTTTTCACAGGTTGGCACCAGCCCGACCAGGTTGAGACGGAGCTTGAGGCGCGCCGCCAGGTCGAACGCCGCCAGCACCGTGGCCGCGCCGCACATGTCGAACTTCATTTCGTCCATGGCATTGCCGTCTTTGATCGAAATGCCACCGGAGTCGAAGGTGACGCCCTTGCCCACCAGCACCAGCGGCGCCGCGCCGCGACGCCCGCCGCGATGCTCGAGGATGATGAAGCGGGGCGGCTCGGCGCTGCCGCGCGTTACAGCGAGCAGGCAACCCATTTTGAGGCGCCGGATCTGCGCCTCGTTCAGCGCCCGCGCGCGCACCGAGCGGTGCGTGCGTGCCAGCTGCGCGGCCTGTGCGGCCAGGTAGCGTGGCGTGCAGACATTGCCCGGCAGGTTCGCGAGGTTGCGCAGCAGCGTGGCGCTGGCGGCGATGGCCGTGCCGTCGACGAGTCCGCGGCGGGCGTCGGCCAGGTGCGCGGCCAGGAACGGCCCAAACTTGACGCGTGCCAGCGCCGGCGCCGGTGGCCGTTTGCCCGTTTTGAGGTCGTTGATGCGGTAGAGCGCCGCGCCGCAGGCATCGGCGGCTGAACGGGCCAGCGTGTAGTCGTCAAAGTCGCGGTCGGCGGGGCGTTCGATGGCGAAGATCGCGCTGGCCACGCGGGTACGCGCCAGGGCCGTAACTGCCGTGGTCATGGCCTTTTTCCAGGCGCGGCGCTGGTAGGTCTTGACGGCGCCCAGCCCCACCAGCAGCAGCCGGTTGGCGCGCAGG
>JAYTXT010000142.1:0-16948 GCA_043742765.1 Gammaproteobacteria bacterium
TTTGCCAAGACTCCGGAATCGCGCTAGCGTGGCGCGGATGCAAATTACCCACGCCCCGACTGCCATTTCCCGATCGCGCCGCATCGCCTGCATCACCTGCATCGCCCTGCTGCCACTTTCCCTGCCGGTCAGTGGCGCGACGCCTCCCGCGCCCCGCTACGCCGCGGTCGCCACGCCCGACGAGTTCGGCTCGCGCACGGCACTGGCCGTGATGAAACGCGGCGGCAACGCGGTGGATGCCGCCATCGCCACGGCCTTCGTGCTGGCCGTCACTTACCCGGAAGCCGGGAATCTGGGCGGTGGCGGCTTCATGATGATTTATCACCACGGCAAGAGCGCCTTGCTCGATTATCGCGAGACGGCGCCCGCCGCCGCCACGCACGACATGTACCTCGACGACAAGGGCAACGTCATCAAGGACGCCAGCGTCATCGGGCCACGCGCTGCCGGCGTGCCGGGCACGGTCGCGGGAATGTGGCTGGCGCATCAGCGCTACGGCAAGCGCCCCTGGCGCGAACTTCTGCAGCCGGCCATCACCCTGGCGCGCGATGGCTTCACACCATCAGCAGCGATGACCAATCGCATCCAGGAGGCCCGCGGCAGTTACACGGGCCGGACGAACTTCGACCAGTACTTCGGCAAAGTGCACGCCGGCGAAGTATTCCGCCAGCCGGAGCTCGCCGCCACGCTGGTGCGCGTTGCCGTCGGCGGCGAACGGGAGTTCTATCACGGCAAGACGGCACGGCTGCTGGTTTCCCAGATGCAGCACGGCGGTCTCATCACGGCAAAGGATCTCGCCGGCTATCACGCCAAATGGCGCGCGCCGCTCACGGCCCAGTGGCGTGGCATGACGCTGCTCACCGCGCCGCTCCCCAGCTCCGGCGGTTTCGCGCTGATCGAGCTGCTCAAGATGCACGATGCGCTCAGCGCCCAATTCGCGGGCCTCGGGCACAATTCCACGCAGTACGTGCACCTGATCGCGGAAATGGAAAAGCGCGTGTTCGCGGACCGCGCCGAGTACCTGGGCGATCCGGATTTCGTGCACGTGCCCATCGAAAAGCTGATCGACCCGGTCTACATCAACAAGCGCGCGGCGGAGGTGCGGTTGCACGAGATCTCGCCGGTAGAAAGCGTGAAACCCGGCCTGAATGAAAGCATGCACACCACGCACTTTTCCATCCTGGATGCCGATGGCAACGCGGTGGCCAACACCTACACGCTCAATGACTGGTATGGGAACGGCGTGGTGGTCGAGGGCGCCGGGTTCCTGCTCAACAACGAGATGGACGATTTCAGCATCAAGCCTGGCTTCGCCAACATGTACGGCGTGGTGGGCGGCAGCGCCAATGCCATCGAGCCGGGCAAGCGCATGCTCTCATCCATGTCGCCCACCATCGCGCTCAAGGATGGCCACGTTGCGCTGGTGGCCGGATCGCCCGGCGGGTCCACCATCTTCACCTCGGTGTTCCAGACCGTGCTGAACATCTACGACTTCCACATGACGCCGCAGCAGGCCGTGGCGGCCGGCCGCTTCCATCACCAGCTGCTACCGCCCGACCGCATCATCTATTCCATCTGCTGCGCGTTGCCTGCCGAGAGCATCACGGGGTTGCGCGCGCTGGGCTACAAGCCCGAGCAGAGCCCCTGGGAGTTCGGCGACGTGCAGGTCATCGACGTAGACGAGGCAGGCCAGGTCAGCGCTGGATCGGACCCGCGCGGCCGCGGCGTGCCGCTAGTCGAGGCGATCAATCGCTCTGCGCCAACTGCGCAGCAGGCGCCTGCACCATCCTTACCGTGATCCGCCCGGCAGGCTCGCTCCCTGGCACTCGAATCGGCGTCGGCGACTAGGCCCGGGCGGTAGAGCCCAGCTCGCGCTGGAGCCTGGTTCGCAGGCGCGCGGCCGATTCATGCGTCACATCACGGGGGACTGCACGCGCCAGGCGCGCTCGTGCGCTGCCCGACATGGCGCGCTGGATAAGGCCCAGCAGGCGTGGCGCGGCGATGAGCGCGAGCTGTTCGGTGGTCCCGCACTCGCGCGCGGCCACCGTGGCGATGGTCTTGGCGAACTGCTCAAAGCGCTCGCGATGGACTCTCGACGTCGGCGCCAGCGCCTGATAGTGGCCGCCCGATCGGTTGAACCTGCTGCCACCACGCCCGGTCAGGAGCTCCTGCTCGGGAATGCGCGCGGACGGATTTCGCAACGTCGCGAGCAGCGTCAGGTGCGACGCCGCGGCGCCCGCGGCATAGATGCGCGCTTCGCTGGAGTCGGCAATGATCACGCGCCACCCCGGTCGCGTCCGCATGCCGGTTCTGTCCGGATCGCCTGTGGGCAGACCTGCCGAGGTAATGGGTCCGCGCCCGCGGGCCCGGAACTCCGGGGCCTTCAGGGTTCGGGATCGAGACGTTCGCGTCATGGCGTGACTCCCATCGGCTTGACCTGGATCGGCTTGGCACTCATTTGACGGCTTTCCCACGGCGCACACCAGCCCTGAAACTAAGGACATCCACGTAGGTCAGCGCGCACGCGCGCGCAGCGGAAACTTAAGCCCTTGATTGAGAAGAAATCACCGGACGCGGTCAGGTACCGTAATAAAGGAACCGCAGCAGCAGACCTGCCACCGCACCGGCGCCGATCACCTGCATGACGCTGCGCTTGAATTTCAACAACGCGACCGCGGCGGCAATGGTCATGATGGCAGAGACCCAGTCGAAGGCGCCATGGAGACCCTGCGGCCAGAGCACGTGGTAACCAAAGAACATGGCCAGATTCAGGATCACGCCCACCACGGCTGCGGTGATGGCCGTCAGCGGCGCTGTGAACTTCAGGTCGTTGTGCGTGGTCTCGATGAGCGGGCCGCCCGCGAAAATGAATATGAAAGAGGGCAGAAAAGTAAACCACGTGACCAGCGTCGCCGCGATCGCGCCGGCAACGAACAAGGCATTAGGCCCGAACAGAGCCTGCAGCTCCGTGCTGGCGTAACCGCCAACGAATCCCACGAACGCCACCACCATGATCAACGGGCCCGGCGTCGTTTCGCCCAGCGCCAGGCCGTCGATCATCTGCGGCGGCGACAGCCACCCGTATTGCAGCACCGCGCCCTGGTACACGTAGGGCAGCACCGCATAGGCGCCACCGAAGGTGAGCAGCGCTGCCTTGGTAAAGAACCAGCCCATCTGCGTCAGCGTGTGCTGCCACCCCAGTGTTGCGGTCAGAATCCCCATCGGCAGCGCCCACAACAGCGCGCCGATCAGCACGACCCGGAGGAGGCCGGACCAGCGGAACAGCGCGTGCGCCGGTGTCGGCGTGTCATCGTCGATGAGCGCCCTGCCCTGCGACTGGCCGGCGCCACGGTGCGCACCACCGAGCTGAAACCAGCCAGGGGCGAGGCGGCCACCTGCGTAACCAATCAACCCAGCCGTCAGGACAATGGCCGGGAACGGGACGTTGAGCACGAAGATCGCGATGAACGCGGCGGCGGCGATCGCCCACAGCACTGAGTTCTTCAGGGCCCGCGAACCGATGCGGTGCGCGGCCTGGATGACGATCGCGGTCACCGCCGGCTTGATGCCGTAGAAAAGCCCGACCACGAAGGGCACGCGGCCGAAAGCCACGTAGATCCACGACAGCCCGATCAGGATCACGAGCGAAGGCAGCACGAACAGCGCCCCCGCGACGATACCGCCGCGGGTGCGATGCATCAGCCAGCCGATGTACGTGGCCAGCTGCTGCGCCTCGGGACCGGGCAACACCATGCAGTAGTTCAGCGCGTGGAGGAAGCGGCGCTCGGAGATCCACCGGCGCCGCTCCACCAGTTCCTGGTGCATGATGGAGATCTGGCCCGCGGGACCGCCGAAGCTGACGAAGCCCAGCTTCAGCCAGAACCCGAATGCCTGCCGGAAACCGACGGCGGGTGGCGCCGCGGCAGGTGATTGTTCGGCCGCAGGTTGAGTCATGTGCGCGGGACGGCAGGATTCGCGCCCTCCGGTTACTGCATCGTCGTTATCATAAGACATTATGCACGAGGGCAAAGCGAATCACTGGCAAGCGGTCTACCACAGCAAGAGTCCCGCTGCGGTCAGCTGGTTCCAGCCGCACCTGGAAGTTTCCCTGACGCTGCTAATGCAGGCCGGACTCAACCCGGATTCGCGGATCATCGATGTGGGCGCAGGCGCCTCGACGCTCGTGGACGACCTGCTGGAACTTGGCGTGCGCCACATCACCGCCCTCGACATCTCGGCGGCCGCCCTGGACGCAGCTCGTGCACGTCTCGGCCCACGGGCCGCTCAAGTGACCTGGCTGGTCGCGGACATTGCGCACGCGCCGTTGCCACGCGAGGGCTTTGACCTTTGGCACGACCGCGCCGCGCTCCACTTCCTGGTGGACCCGACCGATACCGCGGCCTACGTGGCCACCGCGACGCAGGCCATCCGCAGCGGCGGCCACGCGGTCATCGGCTGCTTCGCCGCCGACGGCCCGGAGAAGTGCAGCAACTTGCCGGTGGTACGGCGCGAACCGGCCGAGATCGCCGCGTTGTTCGGCCCGGCGTTCACGCTCGTGCATTCACAGCACGAGCTGCACGCCACGCCGTCGGGTGTGCCACAGCCTTTTGCCTACGCACTGCTGCGCAAGCTCGACCGTTCGCTTCAGGCGGCCGAGCCCAGCCGTCCGTCGCGATAGTCGGCGACCGCCTGCTCGATTTCCTCGCGCGTGTTCATCACGAACGGACCGTACTGCACCACCGGCTCGCGCAGTGGTTTGGCGGCCAGCAGCAGGAAGCGCACGCCTTCGGGCCCGGCCTGCGCCTGCACCTGGTCGCCATCAGAGAGGACGCCAGCCGCGCGATGCGGCAGGAGCTTCGCCTCTGCGTCCGCACCGATCGTCGCGCTGCCCTCATATGTGTAGACGAAAGCATTGTGACCAGCCGCAATCGGCATGCTGAATTCCGCACCGGCGGGCAGGCGAACGTCCAGATAGGACGGGTCGGTGGTGATCCGCGCGCCGTTGCCATTGACCGGACCATGGGTGATCGCACCGTCCAGATCTAGCGTGCCGGCAACGACCCGCACCTCGCCGCCCTGCGGCAGCTTCACCACGGGTATCTTCGTGGCGGGAATATCCTGGTAAGCGGCAGGCTTCATCTTCTCCCGCGACGGGAGGTTGAGCCACAGCTGGAAGCCGCGCATACGCCCCTCGCTCTGCTGCGGCATCTCGGAATGGATGATGCCGCGCGCCGCGGTCATCCACTGCACGTCGCCCGGGCCAAGGTCGCCACGGTTGCCGAGGTGATCCTCGTGGCGCATGTGCCCGTCAAGCATGTAGGTGACGGTTTCGAAGCCGCGATGCGGGTGCGAGGGCAAGCCGGCGATATAGTCGTCCGGATTATCGGAATAGAACTCGTCGAGCATCAGGAACGGATCGACGTGCACGCCACGCTGGCTGCCCAGGCTCCGGCGCAGCTTGACGCCGGCGCCGTCGGAGGTCGGGTGCGATTCGATGACCTGGACCAGGGTGCGGATCTTCATGGCTTGATCTCCTGCGAGCATTATGCCGCGAGCCGTTCAATCTCGGCGGTGGCTTTGGCGAGGCCCGCTTCCTTGCTCTCTGGGCTCATGGCCAGACCTTCGGCGTAGACGAAATTCACGTCGCTAATGCCGACGAAGCGCAGGAAGTCGCGCACGTAACCCGTCTGCGTGTCCAGCGGCGTGCCGGCATAAACGCCGCCGCGGGTCGCGAACACGTAAGCCCGCTTGCCGATAAGCTGGCCTACCGGACCCTTGTCGGTGTACTTGAAGGTGACACCGGCGCGCGCGATGTGATCAAAGTAGGCCTTGAGTTGCGAGGGCACGCCGAAGTTGTACATCGGCAGACCGAGCACGATGAGGTCGGCCTGCTTCAGTTCGCTGATCAGCGTATCAGAGTACGCCACCACCGCCTGCTGCGCGGCACTGCGCTCCTCCGCCTTGGTGATGAACGCACCGAAGCGCTCGCCGTCGAGATGCGGCACGGGTTCGGCCGCGGCGACGTCGCGCACCATGACTTTCGTCCCGGGATTACCCTTCTGGAAGGCGCTTACAAATTGCCTGGCGAGCTGGCTGGACTGGCCATTGCCATTGCTGATGCTGGCGTTGATCTGGAGCAGGGTGGTCACGGCGTATCTCCTGAAACGGGTGATAAAACTGTCTGCTTGACAGTGGCTCCATTGAACTATTTACTGTTTGGATAGAAAATCACAATATATGGCGTCTACCTATCTATTTCTTAGATAAATGTCTGA
The DNA here is from genome assembly GCA_043742765.1 of Gammaproteobacteria bacterium. Classification (GTDB taxonomy): domain Bacteria; phylum Pseudomonadota; class Gammaproteobacteria; order Steroidobacterales; family Steroidobacteraceae; genus FEN-1191. The sequence goes on from JAYTXT010000142.1 coordinate 6,276, forward strand.
TCAGCCTCGAATTTCCCTGGAGCAGTGGCGCTGCCTGTTGGCGGTGGTGGACGCTGGCGGCTATGCGCAGGCCGCCGCAGTCCTGCACAAGAGTCAGTCGGCGGTCACCTATGGCGTGCAGAAACTCGAATCGCTCCTGGGCGTGAAAGCATTTGAGGTCCGGGGCCGCAAGGCGCACCTGACGCCGAGCGGCGAAGTGCTGTATCGGCGCGCCAAAGCGCTGCTCGATGAGGCCAGTGCACTGGAAGGGGCTGCGGGCACCCTCGCCGCGGGCTGGGAATCCGAGCTGCGGCTGGCAGTCGAGATCATCTTTCCCACCTGGCTGCTGTTGCAGTGCTTCGCGCGCTTCGGCGAGGAACATCCGCAGACCCGCATCGAACTGTACGAGAGCGTGCTCAGCGGCACCGAGGAAGCGCTGCTACAACGCAAGGTCGATCTGGCCATCTGCTCGCGAGTGCCGCCAGGGTTCGCCGGCGATCCGCTGATGCGGCTGCGCTTCATCGCGGTGGCGCACCCGCGGCATCCGCTGCACGAGCTCGGGCGCGAGCTCACGCTCCAGGACCTGCGCCAGCACCGCCACCTGATCATCCGTGACACGGGCAGTCAGCGCCGCAGCGGCAGCTGGCTCGGCGCAGAGCAAAGCTGGACCGTGAGCCAGAAGGCCACTTCGATCCACGCCGTCAGCCACGGGCTGGGGTTCGCGTGGTTCGCAGAAGACACCGTGCGCGGCGAACTGGAACGCGGCGAACTCAAGCCGCTCCCGCTGCGCGAGGGCGGCGAGCGCTGGGGCGAGCTCTACCTGGTGTTTGCCGACCGGGACTACGCCGGGCCCGGTGCGTTACGGCTGGCGCAGCTCATCCGCGAGCATGTGGCGAAGGAATGTCGCCAGCTCGGACACGAAGCGAAGCGGCCCGCGCCAGCGCCAGCACCTGGCGCACAATAGCCGTCAACGGATTTTCCAAGTCGCGCCTACCCGGGACCGGGATCCGATCAGGCCGGAGCCGCGCGCTGCGCGGCTTACCATCATGGCCGCACGCGTGCGCTCTTGGGGTCGTACCACGGACCCAGCTGCGCCTGCACGGGATAGCGCTTCCAGGCGACTTCCAGTTCCAGCTGGCCGGAGGCCAGCCACTGGTCGGATACACCTTCAGCACAAGTCACATAGCCCATGCCCAGCGAGGCCCCGATGCGGTGGCCGTAGGCGCCGGAGGTGACCGATCCAATGATGAGACCGTCGCGGAGTATGGGTTCGTGATGGTAGAGCATCGGCGCCTCCGGGCCGGCCGCCAGGCGCAGCTGCACCAGGCGACGCGTCGGCGAACCCTGGGCCTGCTGGCGCAGCAGCGCCTCGCGGCCGATGAAGCCGCCGGGCTTGTCCCAGGCCACCGCAAAGCCCAGACCCGCCTGCATGGGCGTGTCTTCCTCGCCGATGTCGTGGCCCCAGTGCCGGTAGCCTTTTTCCATGCGCAGCGAGTTGATCGCGAAGTAGCCGCCCTGCTGCAGCCCGAATTGCGCGCCGGCCCCGGCGATCGCGTCGAATACGTGGGCGGCGAATTCGGTGGACACATAAAGCTCGAAGCCCAGCTCGCCGACGTAAGTCAGCCGGCTGGCACGCACGCGCGCGTAACCGAGCTCGATCTCGCGGCTGGTCCCGAAGGGGAATGCCTCGTTCGACAGGTCATCCGGCGACAGGCTCGCCAGCAGCGCGCGCGACTTCGGTCCCATCAGCGCCAGCATCGGTAACCCCGAGCTGATATCGCGCACAAAGACGTGCGCACCGTCCGGGATCTGGCGCGTCAGCCAGGCGAGATCGCGGCGCTGCGAGACGGCGACCGTCACCACCAGGAACGAAGCCTCCGCCAGCCGCGTGACGGTCACGTCCGCCTCGATGCCGCCGGAGTGATTCAGCCACTGGGTGTAGACGACCTTGCCGGGCGCGACGTCGATATTGTTGGCGCACACGCGGTTCAGCAGCGCGAGGGCATCCTCGCCGTCCACGGCATACTTGACGAAACAGCTGTGGTCGAAGAGCGTGACATTTTCTGCCGTGTTGCGGCACTCGGCCGCGCAGTGATCGAACCAGCTCTGGCGGCCGTACGAATAACCCATTTCGGGTCTGGCGACCCCGGGCGCAAAGAAACCCGGCCGCTCGTAGCCGGCCGCCTCGGTCATGCAGGCCCCCGCGGCCAGCAACCGGTCGTGGAACGGGCTGCGGCGCACGCCGCGCGCGGTGGCGAACTGGCGATACGGCCAGTGCATGTCGAACAGCAGGCCCAGGGTCTCGACCGTGCGATCCTCGAGGTACTTGCGGTTGGACTGGAAACTTTGCATCCGCCGCACGTCCACGTCGATGAGCTCGACCGGCGGATGACCATCGCGGATCCAGTCCGCGAGCACCTTGCCTACGCCACCCGACGACAGGATGCCTATCGAGTTGAAGCCGGTGGCGCAGAACAGCCCCCGCACCTCCGGCGTCTCGCCCAGCAGGTAGCGGTCATCGGGAGTGAAGCTCTCGGGACCATTGAAGAACAACTGCACGCCGGTGTTCTGCAGCACCGGCACGCGCCGCGTCGCGCATTCGAGCAGCGGGGCGATGTGCTCGATGTCTTCCGGCAGGGTCTCGAAGCAGAACTCGTCGCCGATTCCCTTCTGGCCCCAGGGCTTGGCCACCGGTTCGAAGAAGCCGACCAGGAGCTTGCCCGCGTCTTCCTTGTAATACGTCCACTCGTCACCGAGAAACAGCACCGGGAGATTGCGCGGCAGCCCAGCGACCGGTTCGGTGACGATGTAAAAGTGCTCCGCCGCGTGCAGCGGCAGGGCGACACCGACTTGCGCCGCCAGGTCGCGCGACCACATGCCGCCGCAGATGACCACGACCGGCGCATGTATCGGCCCCTGCGGGGTCTCGACGCCGGTCACACGGCCATTGCTCACCAGGATGCGCGTGACCGGCGTATGTTCGAGAATCTGTGCGCCGCCCATGCGCGCGCCCTTGGCGTAGGCCATGGTGACGTCCGCCGGATTGACCTGGCCGTCATGCGGAAACCAGAAGCCGCCGACGATGCCGTCGATGTTGATGGGCGGCCAGCGCTCCTTGATTTCACCCGGGCTCACCGGCTCCACCGGCAGGCCGAAGTTGCGTCCCATCGAGGCGCCGCGCGCGAGCTCTTCATAACGCACCGGCGTGTTCGCCACGCGCAGCGAGCCGCGCCGCTGAAAGCCGGTCGCCTGCCCGGTCTCGTGCTCGAGGCGGCCGAACAGTTCGCCGGTGTACTTGGCGAGCTCGGTCATCTGGCGCGTGGCGCGCAGTTGCGTGACCAGTCCGGCCGCGTGCCAGGTCGTGCCGCAGGTCAGCTGCCGCCGCTCGCACAGCACGACGTTGGTGATACCGATCTTGGTCAAGTGATAGGCGACGCTGGCGCCGATCACGCCACCGCCCACGATGATGACGTCCGCCTCGCGCATCGCTTCAGTAGTCGCCCTTGCCCGCCGGCTGCACGATCAATACCGTCGCCAACACATAGACCAGCGCGCCAACCAGCGCCGTGGGAAGTGAAGCCGTCAGGTATTCGTAGGGCGGATGGCTCGCGTAGCTGATCGGGTTCAGCAGGTATAGGTACGTGCCGAAGCCCGCCGCCATGCCGAGCACTGCAGCCGGGTTGAAGCCGCCCCAGAATCGATACGCGCCCGCGGGACTGCGGTCGAACAGGCCGCGCACGTTGATGCGCCGGCGCCGCAGCAAATAATAGTCGGCCACCTGGATGCCGCACAGCGGCGCGAAGGCCACGCCGATGAAGGCCAGGAAGGCCCCGAAGTGAGCGAAGAACAGTTCGGGAATCAACAGGCCGATGATGGCCACTGGGGCGATTGAAATCGCCAGCAACCACGGCCACGGCACCCTGGCCAGTGCGGGCACGTGGCGCAGGCCGATGGAGGATGCATAGACGCCGGCGACGGCCGTGCCCAGGTTCGCAGCCGCGACGAACAACAGCGCAATGATGCCGTAGGTCGGGCCGCCGACCGTCCGCAGCCAGACCGAAGGATCTGAAACCTGCAAGACCAGGATGCCGGCGACGCCGATGGTTGAAAGTATGGGAACTGGCGCGCCCATTCCCAGCATGATGGGCAGCGCCGCCTTCCGGCCGCTCGGCGCCACGCGCACCATGGCGCCGAGGTACGGCCACCAGGACAGTATGGAAACAATGCCCAGCTCGACGCCCGTCGTGTAGTTCCACAACGGGTTGGCGGCGGCCGACCTGGGCACCGCGTGCGCCAGATCGCCCCAGCGCTGCGAAACCAGGATGTACAGCATCCACAGGCCTATGGCCACGTGGGCGACGAGCACTCGGGCTACGCGATCGACGCCGGCCGATCCCTTGAGCAGCAGCAGGAACACCAGCGCCGAGGCCAGCAGCATGCACGCGCCGACGACGTAGGCGCCGCGCCCTGCTTCGATGATATGGAGCGCCTGCAACAGCTGGGTCGTCGACTTGGCGAAGAAGATCAGCAACAGCGAATTCCAGCCGACGATCGACACGAACTGCATCAGCGCCGGAATGATCCAGCCGCGCGAGCCGAACTGCGGCTTCGCCGACGCGATCGAGTCCACTCCAAAACGCAGGCAGACCGGTCCGGCCGCCAGTGCAACGATCAGCATGCCGATCATGCAGCCGGCGAGCAGGGCGGCAATGCCCGCGCGGAACCCGAGGTAGTAGCCGACGTATTCGCCGATGATGTAGCACCAGGTCGCCGCCGAGGCGGTCGCCAGCGAGATGCCGAGCCGCCACGAGCCCCAGGTGCGCTCGCCGCGCAGCAGCGGCCAGGCGCTCCGGTCCGCCGCCAAGCTGACGGCAGGCGCTGCGTCGGCCGCGTTCATGCCCGTCCCCAGTACAGGGCGATGATCGGCACTACGACGCCCAGCAGCAGCAGTATCAGCCACGCGACGGCGTCATAGTCGCGTCCCTGATTCTCCGGCTGCTCGAGCAGCACCACCCGCCGCTCGAGCTCCGCGTCGAATTGCTCGTTTAACGCCAGAGTCGCGCGCTGGGCAGGATCGTCCATTGGGACGACTATATCGTTGCCGCCGCGCGGATACTATCGGGGCCCGCCCGGGAAAGCCTCGGCGTCGGAATACGGGAACCACCAGAAATCATGCGGCTTGGCCGCATGATCGATCATTGCGAGCTTGGTGTGCCGGAAGGTGTCCAGGCCCTCGGCGCCGAGCTGGCGGCCGAGGCCCGATTGCTTGCGGCCGCCGAACGGACCGGCGTCGTTGTCCAGGAGCGGCGCGTTCACCCACACCATGCCGGCCTCGAGCTCATTCACGGCGCGCATCGATTCGTCGAGATCGCGCGTGTAGATCGTCGCCCCGAGGCCATAGCGCGATCGATTGGCGAGCATGATGGCCTCGTCGAAGTCGCGCACCGGACAGACCGGCGCCACCGGCCCGAACGACTCGTTGTTCATGATTGCGGCGCCGGCGGGCACGTCGCCGAGCACGGTCGCGTCCGCGAACCAACCCTTGTCGAGTCCGGCCGGCCGGCCGCCACCCGCCAGCACGCGGGCCCCGTCGGCCCGGGCCTGCGCCAGCACCCGCTGGTACCGTTCCAGTTCGCGCTTTGCAGCGAGCGGGCCCATGTCGACCCGGTCGAGCCCGTTGCCAATCCGCACCTGTTTCGCAAAATGCACCAGCCGCTCCATGAACGGCGCGTACACGCGCTCGTGGACGTAGAAACGTTCCGCGGCCGCGCAGACCTGGCCGCAATTCAGGAAGGCGCCGAAGGCCGCGCCGCGGGCTGCGACCTCGAGCGGCGCCGACGGCATGACGATGAAGGGATCGTTGCCGGAGGTCTCGATCAGCGTCCGCTTGTAGTTGCGCGCACAGGACTCGGCGACCATGCGGCCGGTGTCGATGCCGCCGGTGAATGCCACCATGTGGGTATCGGGCGACTCGACCAGCTGCCGGCCGACTTCGCCCGCGCCGCCCAGCACCTGCACCAGTCCGGGCGGCAGCTCGTCGAACGCGGCCGTGAACTCCAGTGTGGTGAGCGTGGTGAGTTCCGAGGGCTTGATGATCACGGCGTTGCCGCTCGCGAGCGCCGCGGTCGCCTGCCAGCACAGCAGGCACAGCGGATAGTTGAACGGCAGGATGATGACGACCACGCCGAGCGGATCCTTGGTCGTGAAATGAAACTGCCCGTCGACCGTGGCCCCAAGCACCTTGCCGGCCTCGTGGCGCGCGACTTCGGCGTAATAGTCGGTCGCGGAAGCGGACCAGGTCGCCTCGTCGACCGACTCCTTGTAGGTCTTGCCCATCTCGCGGGTCAGCATCTCGCCCACCAGGGGGCGCGCCGCGAGCATACGCCGTGCGACCCCGTGCAGCAGTTCGGCGCGCCGATGGCAATTGACGGCGGCCCAGCCGCGCTGGGCGGCATTGGCCGCCGTGATGGCGGCGTCGATCTCGGCCGACGTTGCCTCAACGACTTCGCCGATCCGCTCCTCGGTCGCCGGGTCGATTACCGCGATCGACCGCTCACCCGCCGCGCGCCGCAGGGCGCCGCCGATCCGGTGCTGCCCACTCAGTGTCTTGAAGCGCCCTATCGCATTCATGTTCCACCTCTCAGGCCTGGGTGTGCGGCGGCATCGAACACCAGACGCCCGCCGACCCAGGTCTTCAGCACCTTGACGTCCCGGATCCGCTGCGGCGCAATTGCGAGCACGTCTTCGCTCAGCAGCACGAAGTCCGCGAGCGCACCGACCCGGATCGTGCCCTTGTCCGCGTCCTGGAACTCGGCAAAAGCTGAACCGTTCGTATACGCATGCAATGCTTCCTCGATGGTCAGCTTCTGTTCGTTGAACCAGCCTTCGGGGTGAGCCCCATCCAGCGTCGCGCGCGTGGTCGCGGCGTAGAGCGTCAGCATCGGATCGAGCGGCGCCACGGGCCAGTCGGTACCGAGCGCCAGAGCGATCCCGTGGTCCAGCATCGTGCGAAACGCGTAAGTGCGGCTCGAGCGATCATGGCCGATGCGCGACTCCACCCAGCGTCCGTCGTCGATCGCGTGATAGGGTTGCACGGAGGCGATCACGCCGAGTGCGGCGTAGCGGTCAAAGTCCTTCGCGGCCAGGTGCTGGGAATGTTCGATGCGCCAGCGCCGATCGCGCGGGCCGCTGCCGGCGGCAATGTCGGTATACAAATCGAGGATCGTCGAGATTCCGGCATCGCCGATGGCGTGGGTGCACAGCTGCAGGCCGGCGGCATCGGCGCGCCGCATGCGCTCCCGCGCCATCGACAGCGGCCGCATGTCTTGGGCGAGCAGCCCGCGATAGGCCGGGCCGTCGTCATAGGGATCGAAGAAATAGGCTGTCCGCGAGCCGATAGACCCGTCGGCATAGGACTTCATGGCGCCGACGCGCAGGGACGGATCGCCGAAGGCGCGCCGGAGACCGAGCTTGGCCAGGTCCTCAACGCCGGCCAGCGATGGCGCAACGTACAGGCGCGCGCTCAGGCGATGCTCCTCCAGCAGCTGCGAATACACGGCGATATTCGCGTAGTCGGCCTGGAGATCCCCGTCGCTCATGTCCTGCATGCTGGTGACGCCGAGCGAGGCGGCGTGGCGCAAGGCCTGCTCCACAATGGTTCGCCGCTGCTGATGCGACAGCGGCGGAATGATCCGCTGCACGAGCTCCGCGGCGGCGTCCTTGAGCGCGCCGGTCGGCTCGCCCTTATCATCGCGGACGATCACACCACCCGGCGGGTCGACGGTGGCGGCGCTGATCCCCGCGAGCTTCAGGACCAGCGAATTGACGACGATCATGTGTCCGTCGTAGCGATTGACCGCGACCGGAACCTCCGCGGCGACCGCGTCGATCATCTGGCGCGTCGGCAGCGCGACCGGTTGCCACTTGGTCTCGTCCCAGTTGCCATTGAGTATCCACTCGCCCTTGGGCGTACGTGCAGCCCGCTCGCCGATGCGGCGCGCGAATTCGGCGGAGCTGGTGACATCCTTGAGCTGCACCGACTCAAGCCCCTCGCCTCCTCCCACCAAGTGCACGTGCGCATCGTTGAAACCGGGCACCAGACGATGGCCCGTGGCGTCCACCACCCGGGTCGCCGGCCCTTTCCATGCCGCCACGGCCGCGTCGGGGCCCACGGCCACGATCCGGTCATGCAGGACGGCGACGGACTGCGCCTCGGGATGGCGGGGATCACCGGTCCAGATCCTGGCGCCACGGATGATGAGATCGGCCGCGGGCCGTGGGTCCGCGGCTGCCGCTGCGGCAATCACGGCGACCAGGCAGGCCGCCAGGGTGTATGCCGTCAGATTTGCAATGCGCATGAACCTGCCCTCTCATGCCTGCTGCAGCAGGCTGCGCTCTACTGCGCGCGTCAATTTTTCGACAAGTTCCGACAGCTCGGCGTCGCTGGCATTGTAGGGCGGCGCGACGATGATCGTATCGCCCAACGCACCGCCCGCGTTCCCGGTACAGGGAAAGCAGATCAACCCATCCTGGAAGGCGCGCCGCCCGATTTCCGCGCTCAAGCCGCGCTCCGCGGCGAAGGGTTCTTTCGTAGCGCGATCCTGGACGAACTCGATGCCGATGAAGTAGCCGCGGCCGCGCACATCGCCAACCTCCGCGAACCGACCCAGCGAGTCGCCCAGCGCGGCGCGCAGGATCTCACCGCGTGTACGCACCCGATCAAGCAGTGCATCGCGCTCGATGATGCGCTGCACCGCCAGGCCCGCCGCACAGGCAGCGGTGTGCCCGGAATAGGTGTGGCCCGTCAGGATCGCTCCGTGCGAGCGCATGATCGCAGCGCCGACCTCGCGACGAAAAATTGTCGCGGATAGCGGAATGTAGCCGCCCGCCAGGCCCTTCGCCACCGCGATGATGTCCGCCACCACGCCATCGTGCTCCAGCGCGCACCACGTCCCGCAGCGCCCCGACCCGCACATCACTTCGTCGGCAATCAACAGCACGTCGTGGCGGCTGCACACCTCGCGCACGGCCTGCGCATAGCCGGGCGGTGCGGGAACCACGCCGCCGGCTGCGCCCACGACCGGCTCGAACACGAACGCCGCCACGTTCTCGGGGCCGAGCGAGCGGATCCGCGCGTCGAGTTCGGCGGCAAGCGCCGGTGTCAGCTCCGCGGTTGCGATCCCAGGCGGTGGGCGATAGACATTCGCGGCTGAGACGAACGACACATCCAGCAGGCTCCGCTCAAATGACTTGCGGCGTTCGGCAAAACCGGACAATGACAGCGCCCCGAGTGTACTGCCGTGATAGGAGCGTTCGCGAGCGATGAAGCGATGCTTGCCTGGCCGTCCGCGCGCGTCCCAATACTGCAGCGCGACCTTCATCGCACCCTCGATCGCCTCCGAGCCGCTGGCAGCGAACACGATATGGCCAAAGAGTGGCCCGCACTTGCGGAGTATCAGTTCCGTCAGCCGCTCTAGCGGCTCACTCGTGAACAGATAGCGGTAGCCGCAGGCCACCTGCGCCAGCTGCGCGGCGATCGCCGCGTTCACTTCGCGATTGCCGTGTCCGAGGCTGAAGGCGGCCGGCCCGCCGGAGCCATCGAGATAACGATTGCCGGCCGCGTCGTACAGGTAGCTGCCCTCCCCGCGCACGATGCGCGGCATGCCATCCAGCTCCCACCCGATCGCGCGACTTACAGCCATGGCCAACTACCCTGCAACCCGGTTGCTTGCGCAATGAGAGCATGCCGCCCCCATCGCTCCGGCAGGATGATACTTGAGCGATGGCGGCGCGATCACCGGGAGCACTGTGAGTAACGCTAGTTCGGGGCGCGCTTGGCCGACCGTTTTCGGCCGGCCCACCGGCACGGTCGGTTACCTGACTTCCGCCTATCAATCAATGAGTTGACTAGGGTGGAACTCGAACCCACCTTTATTGGGATCGATCCAAAAATCATGCTGGGCAAGCCAGTGATTCGGGGCACCCGCATCAGCGTGGAACTCATTCTGCGCAAGCTCGCCGAGGGCGCAGACGAGCGCGCAATTCTTGAGGCCTATCCGCACCTTAAGAAAGAAGACGATCAGGCGGCGGTGGGCTACGCCAACGCCAATGTGACACGACGCCCCATTGCCGACAGCGCCGCCTCGATCCTGGGAAGCTTGGTCGGATGATGCGGGTCGAGAATCCGGCGGGCCTCCTTCTCATCCAAATGCATCCGGCGAGCAAGCTCTGAATTGGTGATGCCCGCTTCCCGCACGGCCAAGTACACGGCCGCCTTGAGGGCCATGTTTGGCGGCACGCTCACGCTTCGCTCGCCGCGCCTAGGCGCCGACGGCGAGGGAATGTCGCGCTGGTCGTCGATGCGCGCCGCGATGGCTTCTTCCAGGCAATCCGCCGCTTCAACGAGCGCGTCGTCACGACTATCGCCTTGAGTAATGGCCTCGGGCAAATCGCGGCACGTTGCTACATAACCGCCGTCTTTCTTAACTGGGGTCAGTTTCACGGCATAGGTAAACTGTCTCATAGATCGTCCTTCTTAAATCCCAGCTGCTTGCACATGGCGTGCAACGTTCCGGTTTTCAACTCGCCCCTAGCCTCAATGGCACTTACTTAAGCGCATAACAGATGACCATAATTTTGTATCTGCCTGCGCGCCTCGGCCCGAGGTACCTTCAGCCAAGGGTAGGACTTGGGTC
>JAYTXT010000143.1:0-4333 GCA_043742765.1 Gammaproteobacteria bacterium
GGGCTGCGTGCTGCCGTCCCAGGGCCGCAGTGGTCGCTGCGGCGGCGACGGCAGTACCCAACGCAGTTGCGGGTCCAGGGCACCGTCGGCATCCGCCTCACGCACATAGAGCAGCGGGCCCAGTCCCTCAAGCTGCACCTGGGTGGCGCCAAAACGCTGGTGGCACCCACCGCCGCGTTCAGCCAGCAGCGCGCGCTCGGCGTTGATCGCCACGCGGGTGGCCGGGTCGTCGATGGCCGCCAGTACGGCGCGGGTGCGGGCATCATCGGTACGGCATTCGATCGCCAGCGCGCCCTGCGCCGGCGCCGCTGGGCACAACGTCAACGGCAGCAGCATGCGCGGGAGCCCCGCGAGCAGTTCACGCAGTACGGCCGCGGCGCCGACCGCCTCGTCCTGCCAGAGGCGCGACAGGCCGGCGAAGGCGAGGATCACGCCATCGAGCTGCCGCTCGCTGCCGCGCGGCTCGCGCAGGCGCTTGAGGCGCGTATCGACGTTGCCGCGCAGCTCGCACAACTGCACGCGCGGTGCGCCCGGAAGTGCACGCTCCAGGAAGCCAGGGACAAAAGCCTGGCGCCGCGGCGAGGAACTGCCGATGCGCAGCGTCGCGGCGCGCTCCAGGAGCTCGGGCACATCCGCGGCAAAAAACACGATATCGCGCGGGTTTTCGCGCACCGGCACCGCGCCCAGATGCAGGTCGGCGGGCCGCTCGAGACTGAGGTCCTTGTAGGAATGCACGGTGAGATCAACCACGCCTTCACGCAATGCGGCATCGATCTCCGCGGTGAAGAATTCCTTGCCGTCGACCTGCGAGAGCGGAGTTTCGATGATGCGATCGCCGCGGGTGTCAATGCCGACGAGTTCGACTACGAGCCCGGGGTGCAACCGCTCCAGCGTGCGCGCCACAGCACAGCTTTGCGCCCGTGCCAATAATGAACGGCGAGTGCCTAGCCGTAATGGCCGCTGCGACATCCGGATCGAACCCCTTTGAGGCAGGTCAGGGGCTGATAGTGGCAAATGCGGCGAGATCTTCCCAGCCGTGCGCCTGCGTGGCACTCGGACCGAGCGAGCGCAGCACCGCTTTTTCGACACAGGCGCGCCGTGCGCGCGTCAGCTGCACGCTGCGCAGGTCCGATTGCGCCCGCAGCATGTCGAACAGCGCCGTGAGGCTGGTCAGCCCCGCCACACCGGCCCAGCCCGCATCGTTCGCTTCACCCAGGCCCAGGTGCACAACGCGCCCGCCGTGCGGCTGCCGCGCCTGCCAGGCGCAGATGCGCCCCGCATCGCGCGCGGCATCGGCCGGCACGCACAGCACCACATCGCCGACGCGCGACCAGGCGTCGAGCTCGGCTTCGACGCTGCCTTCGAGCACGCGGCAGACACGGTTCGGACTGCGCTCCTGGACCAGATGGGCCAGTTCATGCGCGCGCTCCGTGGTGCGGTTCCAGAGCAGCAGTTCGCGGGTCTCGAGCCACGGAGCCACAGCCTGCGCCAGCTGGCCGGCGCCTATCAGCAATGTGGGTCCGCTGGTCGCGGCGCCCAGAAGCCGCCGAACCTGCGAACCGTAGGAGGCGCTGCCCAGGCTCGAGAGCTGCCCGGCGCGGACCTCTTTCGTATCTTTAAAGAGTAGCTGCACGCAGCTGTCGAGCTGGCGCGAGAGCAGGCCGGGCGCGGCGCTGAATACCCGCCACGACTCCTTGATCTGCCCGAAAATTTCGGTTTCGCCAGCCAGGCGGCTTTCCAGCCCGCAGGCGAAGCGCAACAGGAAGGCATAGGCCTCCGCTCCGGCAAAACCCTGCGCGTTAGCTGCCAATGGCAGGCGCGCCACGATCTGCATACGCGCCTCGCGGCCCGCCGCGACGATGACGATTCGTTGGCAGGTGCCAATGACCCAAGCCTGCTGGTGGCCCGCGGCCGCCTGCAGGTCGGCTGGCGCCACCTTGAAGACAGTGGCGTCGAGATGCAGTACCTGGAGTTCAGCCAGTTTCATGGCCTGAAGGCTAGCTGCAGCCGTTTGCCACTGTGTCACGGTTGCGTCACGCAACGGCCCGGGCCGCCGGAAAACAGTGAGCTTCCGCACAGAAACGGGCAATTACGGCGGGTCACCGCAACTGAGACGGCAGTTCATGCCCGGTCTTTGACCAGCGGCTGGATTCCCGCCCCATCAGCGCAGGACGCTGAAGCCGCGGCTTTTGAAGACCGCCGCCGCTGCCGGACCATGCAGGAAGTCCAGGAATGATCCGGCCGGCGCGCGCGCGCCGCTGGTCAGCGCGACCGGATAGGTGATGGGCGGGTACGAACTGGCCGGAAACAGCTCGACGATCCGCACCCGTTTGTCGGCCAGGGCATCGGTCTCGTAAACAATTCCCAGCGGCGCCTCGCCGCGCGCCACGAATGCGAGCGCGGCGCGGACGTTGTCGGCCCGGACCAGGCGATCCGCAACGGCGTTCCAGACCCGCAGGCTGCTCAAGGCCGCACGCGCATAGCGACCGGCGGGCACCGAATCCGGATCGCCGGTCGCGAGGCGCCCGCCATCGAGCGCCGCCCGCAACGGAAATCCCGCGCCGATCTGCAGCTGTATGGTACTGTCAGCCGGCGCAATCAACGCGAGGCGGTTGCCCAGCAGGTTGCGACGCGTGGCCCGCTGGATCAGGCCGCGCTGGTTGAGGTAGTCCATCCACTCCTGGTCGGCCGCGAGAAAAACATCCGCGCGGGCACCGCCTTCGATCTGGCGCGCCAGCATCGACGTGGCGGCAAAGGAAAATTCCACCCGGATTCCGCTCTGCTGCGTGTAGGCGCGCGCCAGTTCCGGAAGCACGTCGCTCAATGAGGCGGCGGCGAACACGGTAACCGCATCGTGCGCATTGGTCGCCCGGGCGGGGCATGACATCAGGCACAGGCTGAATAGCAGTCCTGCCAACGATCGTTTCAGCATGCCGCCTCCCTGATCCGCGCGTTCATACACCATTTGCGGATGATCGACTGGTGCGGAGATAGGCTCCACAATGGTGCATGTTGTGTATTGATTGGAAGGTGTTTTATCGACGACTGAAAGTCTTTGTACCGGCATGATCCCGACCTCGAATTTCCAGCGGCGAGTCCCGGGGACCCATCTACATATCCGCGTGGCTATGGAACCCGCGACACTACAGCCAACACAACGTGTGTAGTCGCCCCGCGCTAACCTTATGGAACTCGACAATATGACTCCCGATATGACTGCTTCGGCAGCCGGAAATGGCTCTGAACCGAACTAAACCGCCGGTACGGCTGGCGCGTCGTGCGCCGGCACCAGTACAAGGTGGCCGTCTGGCGTGATGGTAGGGATGCGGGCGCCGACAGGCACAGAGGGGACGGTCATACGGCCTTGCCTTGCGCATCCGTCTGCGCGAACGCCGTCGCGATGAGCTCGATGTCGGCGCGTGAAATCCCGGCTCGCGTCGCCGCATAGCGCCAGTGCCGGGTCGCTGCAACGATTTCGGCAACAATCGCGGCACCGCGATCCTTCGAGGGCAGGTACCACTCGGAGGTCTCGATCACGGTCGCGAGACTCGGGCGATTGTCGGTCTCATCGAGATTGAGGACATGCTCGGCTTGATCAAGGTTCGGATTGACGTCAAACGCCGGCGCCAATCGCCAGCCGGTGGTTGTCAGAATGAATCCGTGATTGCGCAGATGATCATCGCGGCTGCCGACCGCGACGTTGAAAGCCACGCGACGAAACAGCTGTTCCAGGTCTGAAGCAATATGATCTGTGGCGCCGCGGTGGTGCAGGAACTCGGCGAGTTCGAGGTAACTCGTGCCCTCGCTCCCGTCCTTACGAAGCAGCGCCATCGCCGAAGCATAGAAACGGCGTCGCCCTGCCGTCCGGTCAAATCGCCGCACGCAAAAGGTGTGAAACTCACCGCCAAACTCGCGGAGCTTCGCTTGCGGCACGTCAATCCCTGCCTGCTTCGCAAGCCCATGCGTAAGCCATTCCCATGCGCCGATATCCCGCTCATCATCACGCGCCGGGAATTTCGCGATCCACAGACTCGCGTCCGCCTCAGTAAAATTGGCCTTCGGCCGCGCGCCTCCGAGGGAGGCGCCGGGCGCAACGAGTACCGCAAGCCACCGACGCAGTGCGTCGAGGTCATCGATTCGCCTGGCCGTAATCTCACGCACCACGGTCTCGAGCTCGCGGAGCTTCGCCACCGGCGGCGCGGAGAGCGCTGCATCGGCAAGAAACTCGTCGTCACCGGGCCGCCGAAATCGCAGCGCGCCTTGTCGTGTGAGATCCTGGACGCCGACCAGAAAATCCCACGCATAAAGCGTGCGCGCCGCACGTCCTTCGTCC
>JAYTXT010000144.1:0-2227 GCA_043742765.1 Gammaproteobacteria bacterium
GGTGGCCAATTACATTCCGGCAGGGATGCGCGTCGTGCTGCAGTCGGAGAACGGCATGCTCGGCATGGGCCCGTTTCCGTACGAGGGCGAGGAAGACCCCGATCTCATCAACGCGGGTAAGCAGACCATCACTGAGCTGCCGAGCTCCTCGTATTTCTCTTCGGCCGACAGCTTCGGCATGATCCGCGGCGGCCACATCGACCTGTCGATACTCGGCGCCATGGAAGTCGCCGAGAACGGTGATCTCGCCAACTGGATGATCCCGGGCAAGATGGTCAAGGGCATGGGCGGCGCCATGGATCTGGTCGCCGGCGTCAAGCGCGTGGTCGTCGTCATGGAACACTCCTCCAAAGATGGCGCCGCGAAATTCAAGCCGCGCTGTGAACTGCCGTTGACCGGCGCCAACGTGGTCGACGAGCTGATCACCGACCTGGCGGTGTTCAGCAGGCCCGATCGCCACTCGCCGTTCCAGCTGCGGAAGATGGCTCCGGGTGTGACGCTCGAGGAAATCCGCGCCAAGACCACGGCGAAATTCCTGCCGCCGCCCTAGCGGGCACCAGCGCGCAATAGCGCACGATCGCGTGCGATGGCGCATTCTGTGAAACGCCGCTCGCTCCGGGCGGCCATTTGCTGTACACTTCGCCCTGAGTTTGTCGAATACGTGGGCGTCGGTCCCGCGTGCCGAGGTTCTACTGCGTCCCGATCGGGACCAATCTGCCCCTCCTGCAAACCTTCTACGCCAGGCGGCCCAAACGCCGTCTGACTGGCGCAGGATCTTTCCAACATTGATTTGTTGCCTAACCGACAGCGCCTTATTCGCGCTCCGGGCAACCCATGGAGTATTGCTTTGTCTTTTGATACGTTTAATTTGCATCCCGCCCTGCTGCGCGCCGTTGGCGAAGCCGGTTACACAGTGCCCACGCCCATTCAGGCGCGCGCCATTCCCATCGTGCTGGCAGGGCACGACCTGCAGGGCGCCGCCCAGACCGGCACCGGCAAGACGGCAGCGTTCGCGCTGCCGATCCTGCATCGGCTGGATGCGGCGCAGAGCACCCCGCGCGGACCACGCGCACCGCGTGCGCTGATTCTGGTGCCTACGCGCGAGCTGGCCGCCCAGGTCGCCGAGTCGTTCAAGGATCTGGGTCGTCACCTCAACCAGCGTGGCGTGCTGATCTTCGGCGGCGTCGGCCCGAAGCCGCAGGTCAAGGCGCTCGCCGAGGGCGTCGATATCATCGTCGCGACTCCGGGGCGCCTGCTTGATCACCTGCAGCTCAAACTCGTCGACCTCTCGCGCATCGAAGTGCTGGTGCTCGACGAGGCCGATCGCATGCTGGATATGGGCTTCATCCGCCCGATCCGCCGGCTGATTGCCGCGCTGCCGAAGCAGCGGCAGAACCTGCTGTTCTCGGCCACCTTCTCCAGCGAGATCCGCGAGCTCGCGCAAGGGATACTCCGCAATCCGCAGAGCATCGACATCGCGCCGCGCAATACTCCGGTGGAACTGATCGATCACCGCGTGTATCACGTCGACACCGCCAACAAGCACCCGCTCCTGGCGCGCATCATCAATGACGGCGGCGGTCGCCAGAGCCTGGTGTTCACGCGCACCAAGCACGGCGCCAACCGCCTGGCCGAGCGCCTCGCGCGCGACGGGCTGAGCTGCGCGGCGATCCACGGCAACAAGTCGCAGGGCGCACGCACGCGCGCGCTCGATAATTTCAAGCAGGGCAAGATCCAGGTGCTGGTGGCCACCGATATCGCGGCCCGCGGCCTCGACATCGAAGAGCTCCCGCACGTGGTGAATTTCGAGCTGCCGCACGTGCCCGAAGACTACGTGCACCGCATCGGCCGCACCGGCCGCGCCGGACGCTCTGGCGAGGCCGTCTCGCTGGTGAGTCGCGATGAGCGCGAACGCCTGCGTGCCATCGAGAAGATGCTTGGCCGGACGATTCCGGTCGCGGCCTAGCTCTCGAAGCTAGCTGTGCAGGGCGATAATCTCCGCGGTCTGCGCGCCGAAGGGCAACTGCTCACCGACGCCCTTGCCCATCAGGGCCTTGGCGAGCGGTGAGACGAAGCTGATCGTTCCGGCCTTGGGATCGGCTTCGTCTTCGCCCACCAGCTGAAACGCACGCTCCGCGCCGCCGGGAAGTCGCAGCACCGCGCGCACACCGAAGCGCACTTGCTCCGGATGCGCAGCCGGGGTCACCACCTTCGCGCTATCCCGCCG
>JAYTXT010000145.1:0-5344 GCA_043742765.1 Gammaproteobacteria bacterium
TGCACCTGAGCGCGGGCGCCATCGCGCAGCCCGGCAAGGATGTCGGCAACGATGCGCTGCGGATCCTCACCGCGCGGATTGTCGTCGGTGATAAAGAGCGCATCGGCGAGCGACTCGGCGACCCGGCCCATCTCGGCGCGCTTGCCGCGATCGCGGTCACCGCCGCAACCGAACACGCACAGCAGTTTTCCCTCGCAGTGCGCGCGCGCGGCGCGCAGCGCGTGGTCCAGCGCGTCCGGGGTATGCGCATAGTCGACGATCGCGAGCGGCAGGCCCTTGCCGCCGGCGAGCTGCATGCGCCCTGGCGGCGCAGAGCAGCCGGCCAGCACGCCGCAGGCGGCCTGCAGTTCCATGCCGCTGGCCAGCAGCACGCCCAGCACCGTCAGCAGGTTGTCGGCGTTGAAATCGCCGAGCAGCGCGCTGCGCAGCGTCGCCTCGCCCCAACTGGTCGCAAGGCCGATCTCGAGCCCGTGGGTCTGGTGCGTGCAGCGAACCGCGTGCACGAAGCGCGCCCCGGGCACGCGCTGCGCCGGGTCGCCCTGCCGCCCGGTAACAATCAACGCTGCGCCGGGCGGCGCGCGCGTGGCCAATTCCGCACCAAACTCGTCATCGACGTTGATGACCCGCGCGCCGAGCGTCGGCCAGTCGAATAACGCGCCTTTGGCCACGGCGTAGGCGTGCATGTCGCCGTGATAGTCGAGGTGATCACGGCTCAGGTTCGTGAACGCCGCGATCTGGAAGCGCACGCCGGCGCAGCGTTGCTGGTCGAGGGCGTGCGAGGAGACTTCCATCGCCACGGCCGCCGCGCCCGCATCGCGCAGCTGCCGAAGCTGCCGCTGCAGCGTCACGGCGTCGGGTGTAGTGTGCGTGCCGGGCACGACCTGACCGGCGAGGCCGGCACCGAGCGTGCCGAGGTAGGCGCAGCTACGGCCGCTGGCGCTGAGCGCCGCGGCCAGCAGCCACGCGCAGGTGGTCTTGCCATTGGTGCCAGTCACGCCCACCACCATCATCCGCGCGGACGGCGCACCAAAGAAACGATCAGCGATGAATCCGGCCTGGGCTGACAGCTCGGGCACCGCGACCACCAGCACCGGCGCGGAAAATTGCGGTGCGCTGACCCCCGGCGCCGGCTCCCACAGCACGGCGCGCGCACCGGCGGCGACCGCGGCGGACGCGAATTCCAGCCCGTGGCGTGTGCGGCCGCGGCAGGCGAGGAAAGCCGCGCCCGGGCCGACGCTGCGGCTGTCGAGTGTCAGGTCGGCAACCTGGAACTGGTCGGGCACATCAACGACGCCACCGAGCAGCGCCTTGAGCGGCCGCCACGGCGTATCGGCGGCGGCTGGAGTAACGGGAGTGGCTGCAGCGCTCATCGCAGCGCTACCTGCGCGCCAGGTGGCGCCGCGTTGCCGGCGCCCGGATGCGCGGTGTCGGGGGCCACGCCCATCAGGCGTAGTGCGCCGCCGAGCACGGCGGAAAACACCGGCGCGGCAACGTCGCCGCCGTAGTACTTGCCCGCGCTCGGCTCATCGATCACGACCACCGCGGCGAGCCGCGGGTTGCTCGCGGGCGCCACGCCGCCGAACACGGCAACGTAACGGTTCTGCGAATAGCCGCCGGCCTCCGCTTTCCATGCGGTACCGGTCTTGCCAGCGACGCGGTAGCCGGGAATCGCCGCCAGCGCGCCGGTGGCGCCGGGCATCGTGATCACCGCTTCGAGCAGCTGCAGGAGCGCGGCACACACCGGTCGCTCGAGGACACGTTCGCCGGGCACCGGGCCATCGATGCGCAGCAGTGAAACGGGCCGGCGTAATCCCAGCGCGCCGAGCGTGGCGTAGCCCTGCGCCAGCTGCAGCGGCGTGACTGAGAGGCCATAGCCGTGCGACATCGTGGCCAGCAGCACGCTGCGCCAGTGTGAGTAGTTGGAGAGTTGCCCGGCCGATTCCCCAGGGAAGCCGCTCGCGGTCACCTGCCCGAATCCCAGGCCGTTGAGCGTGCTCCAGATTTGTCTTGGTTCCAGCGCCAGCGCCAGCCGCGCCATGCCCACGTTCGACGATTTTGCCAGTACCGTCGCCAGCGGAATCGCCCCCAGGTTGTGTTCGTCGTGAATGATCGAGGTGCCAACCTGCAGGTAGCCCGGATCGGTGTCGATGACGCTGCCGGCCTGGTAGCGACCGGAGGCGAGTCCGGCGGCCACGAAAAACGGCTTGATGCTCGAGCCAGGTTCAAACAGGTCGGTGGCCGCACGATTGCGATAGGCGACGGCGCTGAGCTGGCTGCGATCGTTCGGGTTGAAGGCCGGCTGATTGACCATCGCCAGCACTTCACCAGTTCGTACGTCGATGACCACCACTGAACCCGAACGCGCACGGTTGTCGCGAATTGCGGCCTTGAGCTCGCGGTAGGCCAGGTACTGGATGCGCAGGTCGACGCTTAAGCGCAACTCACGCCCGGGGCGCACGGCGCGAATGCTCTCGACGTCCTCGACGTGGTTGCCCTGGCTGTCCTGGATGACGCGCTTGAACCCGTCTTCGCCGCCCAACCAGTTGTCGAAGGCCAGTTCCGCGCCTTCCTGCCCGGTGTCGTCGACGTCGGTAAAACCGAGCAGATGTCCGGTCACCTCGCCCGCCGGGTAGTAACGGCGGTATTCGCGCGTCAGGTTCACGCCGCTGATCTGCAGCCCGCGCACCTTGCGCGCATCGGCGGGCTGCAAGCCGCGCGCCACATAGAGAAATGGGCGATCCATGCCGGTGCTGACGTGCCGCACCAGCTCGTGGGAATCGACGTGGATGGCGCGCGCCAGGCGCGGCAGCTGCTCGATGTTGGCGCTCAGCTCCTGCGGGTTGACCCACACGGCGTCGACCGGTGTGCTGACGGCCAGCGGCTCACCGAATCGATCAGTGATCGTGCCGCGATGCGCAACGATCACGGCCTTGCGCGTAAAGCGCGCCGCGCCTTCACGGGCCAGGACCTGGTGCTGCACGAGCTGCAACTGTACTGCGCGCCCGGCCAGTCCCAAGCCGCACGCCAGCAGCAGCGCGAACACCACGCCCAGGCGCAGGCGGAACGCGACCGGCCGTGTGCCACCGCGGCTCATGGCGCGGGAATCTCGACATCGCGCGAGGCGGGGATGCGCATCTGCAGTCGGGTGCTGGCGACGTTTTCCACGTAGGCGTAGGTCGACCAGTAGCTTTGCTCGATCTGCAGCCGGCCCCACTCCGCGTCCAGCTCGTCGCGACCACTGTTGAGATGCTCGAGCTGGACGAACAGCTCGCGCGCGCGATGCTTGCAGTAGATCGCGCCAGCGGCCGAGGCCAGTACCGCGACCCACAGCAGCGGCACGCTCAGCCAGAGCAGGGTACGCGCTACGGGTTTCACGCTGCCGCCCGCTCCGTGCGCTCTGCAACCCGCAGCAGCGCACTGCGCGCGCGCGGATTGGCCGCCACTTCGGCCGCGCCGGCCCGTTGCTTGCGGCCGACGAGCCGGATTGCTGGCATTGCACTTGCCGGAATCATCGGCAGTCTGGCCAGCGCCGGATCCACACTGGCATGCGCGCGCAGGAAATCGCGCACCACGCCATCCTCGAGCGAATGAAAACTGATCACCGCCAGGCGCCCGCCGGGCTTGAGCCAATCGAGGGACTGCGCCAGCGCGGCACGCAGCTGGCCGAGTTCATCATTGATGAACATGCGCAGCGCCTGGAAAGTACGGGTCGCAGGATGCTTGCCCGGCTCGCGCATCGGCACCGCCTGCGTCACCAGGTTTGCGAGCTGCAGCGTGCGCGTCAGCGGCGCGGCCGCGCGCGCGCGCTCGATGGCCGCGGCGATGCGACGCGCGAAACGCTCCTGCCCGAGCGTCGCGATCACGTTGCGCATTTCCTCGAACGAGGCCTTTGCCAGCCACTCACCGACGGGCTCGCCGTGCTGCGCATCCATGCGCATGTCGAGCGGGCCGTCCTTCTGGAAGCTGAAGCCGCGCGCCGCATTGTCGAGCTGCGGTGAGGAGACGCCACAGTCGATGAGGATGCCGTCGTACAGGGCGCCGTGCGGATCCGCCGCGCGCAGCAGCGCCGCGAGCGCACCAAAGGCTCCATGCACAAACGCAATACGGTTCTGTGATGGGAAGCGCGCGCGGCCCGCCTCGATCGCGTCCGCGTCGCGATCGATGGCGACGAGGCGTCCTTCGGGACCGAGGGCGTCGAGGATGCGGGCACTGTGGCCGCCACGGCCGAAGGTCGCGTCGAGGTAGCGGCCGGCCGGATGCACGGCAAGAGCTGCGAGCACCTCGTCGACAAGCACCGGTTTGTGCTCATCCAATTTCCCCGCCCTGGCGCATCAGAGCCAGCACTAGAGTGAAATGGATTCGAGATCGGACGGCAGCGTACCGCTCGAATCGTCGCTCTTGAGCCAGACGTCGCGCCGCTCCATCCAGCGAGCCTCGTCCCACAGTTCGAAGCGTCCGCCCTGCCCGATCAGCATCGCGTGGCGATTAAGGCCGGCAAATTCGCGCAATTCCTGCGGCAACAGGATCCGGCCGTGCGCGTCGAGTTCAATATCGGTGGCGTGACCCACCATGAGCCGCTGCAGGCGACGCGCCTGCGGCTGCAGGCTCGGCAGCGCCATGAGCTTGCGCTGGATCAGTTCCCATTCGGGCAGCGGGTAGATCAGCAGGCACTGGTCGCGGTCGATGGTGATGACGAGCTGACCGCCGCACTGTTCGCGCAGCCGGTCGCGGTGACGGGTCGGCATGACCAGCCGGCCTTTGACATCCACCGTGAGCTTTGTTGCGCCGCGAAACATAGTATTCGACGGGCTAGAACGCCCATCTGCTCCCACTTTTTCCCACTTGGCGCCACTATAGAAATCGCGGAGCGCTTATGTCAATGGTTCTCGCCTGGGTTTTTCTCCAGTTGCACAAAGACTTACACGCGAAATGCGACCTGCGTCACGGGCCGTGGCGGGTCGTTTTGGACAAGCGACTTATCGATCAATCACTTGCCGTGGAAAGCTCAATTTAAGATGAGGAAGAAGGAGAGCCGGCCGATAAGCCGGGTTCTGTCGTGGGCAATCATTCCTCTGGGACGCACGTCGCCGTGCGCCTCAAGCGGCCTACCCGGAAGCGCGCGCAGGTCCGGCGCTGCGGTGTTGCCACCGCGACTTCCCTATTTGGCCTTGCTCCAGGTGGGGTTTGCCGTGCCGTCGGTGTTACCACCAACGCGGTGCGCTCTTACCGCACCCTTTCACCCTTGCCAGCACCGTTTCCGGCACTTCGGCGGTTTGCTTTCTGTTGCACTTTCCGTGGGCTCGCGCCCCCCAGGCGTTACCTGGCACCTCGACCCGCTGAGCCC
>JAYTXT010000146.1:0-11239 GCA_043742765.1 Gammaproteobacteria bacterium
CCTGCGCGAAGTTCTTTGGCTGGGTCGGGTCGACAAATGTCACCTCGATGCCAAGGTTCCGGAAAGTGTGGTTGAACTGGTTGTAGGTGCCGCCGTACAGCCGGCTGCTGCTCACGATGTGATCGCCCGCGTTGCACAGCGTGAAGATCGCCTGAGCCTGCGCGGCATGGCCTGAACTGGCCGCGAGGCCCGCCACGCCGCCTTCCAGCGCCGCGATGCGCTGCTCGAGCACGTCCGTCGTTGGGTTCATGAGCCGCGTGTAGATGTTGCCCAGCTCCTTGAGCGCGAACAAGTTCGCCGCATGTTCGGTATTGCGGAACTGGTAGCTGGTAGTCTGGTAGATCGGTACCGCGCGGCTGCCCGTGGTCGAGTCGGCGCTCTGGCCGGCGTGCAGTTGCTGGGTGGCGAATCCGTACTTGCGGGGCGGTGTAGCCATGACAGTTATTCCTCAGGGTTTTCGCTGGCGCCCTTGATTCAATCCAATCATAGCGGATTCCGGGTAGGTTGCGCCTTGGACCGTTCGGGCCCGCGCGGACGCATCAACCGGCTTGCTGCGGTTCCTGCATGCCGCGCAGGCTCGTGATGTTGAACACCGGCGTCGGGTGGGCGATGCCTTTGAGTGCCCGCTCGCCCAGTGCCTCAGCCACTACGTCGGCTTCGAGGCGTGCCAGCGTCTTGCGGTTGGTGAGAATCTGCCCGCCCTTGGCCTCGCTGCACAGGCGCGAGGCGAGATTGGAGACGCTGCCGATGCAGGCGTAGTCCCAGCGGCCCTCGAAGCCGATGGCGCCGAGCGTGGCGTAGCCCTGCGTGATGCCGATGCCCAGATCCAGATCGTACCCGCGTTTGGCCCAATGCGCGCGCAGCGGCGTGAATTCCTTCTGCATCGCCAGGGCCATATGCACCGCGCTCAGCGGCGGATTGGCGAGCTGTACTGGATCATTGAAGAACACCATCATGCCGTCGCCCGCAAAACGCTCGAGCGTGCCGCCGTGAGCGAGTATCAGCGGGCCCATTACCCGGTGATACTCGGCCAGGACCGTCATCACATCTTCCGGCTCCGATCCGTCCGTAAAGGCCGTGAACCCCCGCATGTCCAGGAACGCGACGACCACCTCGCGCCGGTGGGTCTTGAGCAGGTCCTCGCCGCCACTGCCGAGGATCGACTCGACCACTTGGGGCGAAAAAAAGCCCTTGAGCCTGCCGAGCCGGTCCAGCTGTGCCAGCTGCTCCTGTACGCGATGCTCGAGCGTACGGTTCCATTCCTCGAGCTGGCCGGCGTGCGTGCGCACCTCATCGCGCAGCGCCTTCTTCTCGAGTATGGCGCGGACGCGTGCGCGCAACAGCGTGGGATCAAAGGGTTTCGACAGGTAGTCGTCTGCGCCCAGCTCAATGCAGCGGACCACGCTTTCGGTCTCTTCGATCGCCGAGATCATGACGACCGGTACATCGCGCAGTGCTGGGTCCGCCTTCATCTGCTCGAGCACCTGGTAACCGTTCATTTCCGGCATGGTGATGTCGAGCAGCACCAGGTCGAAGTTGCGCGAGCGCAGTGTCGCGAGCGCCTCGCGGCCGTCGTTCGCGGTCACCAGATTCTGGTAGCCCTCGCGCATGAGCCGCCGCGTGAGCGTGTAGCGGTTATTCTCATTATCATCGACCACGAGCAGCGTGGCATCGGCTGGTTTCACGTCGCGTGGCCCTCCGGCAGCACGCCGCGGATCTTCTCGAGCAGGCGGGGCAGTTCCACCGGCTTGGTGTCGAATTCATCGCAACCGGCAGCGAGAGCCTTCTCACGGTCGCCGGCCATCGCGTTGGCGGTAATTGCGATGACCGGAATGTGGCGGGTTGCCGGCGCGGCCTTGATCTGGCGCGTCGCTTCCCAGCCGTCCAGCACCGGCAGGCTCAGGTCCATAAGGATCACGTCGGGCAACTCGCTGGTAGCAAGCTGCACGCCCGCGGCGCCGTCGCGCGCGATCAGCACCGTGTGTCCGAGGCGCTTGAGGCGGTTCTCCAGGACGTAGATATTGTCCTCGTTGTCCTCGACGTAAAGCACCTTCATGCGAGGACCTCCCGGACTTTCGCCTGGTGGCCTCGTTCGATCGAGCGCGGCAGCGCGCGACCCAGTTCGCGCAGCAACTCGCCAAGTTCCGAGGCGTTCTTTTGCATCACCCGCTCGACGTCGCCGCTCAAGCGACGGTGCTCGTCGGCGCTCAGGTCCTTTGCCGTCACCACCAGCACGGGGATCTCGTGCCATTCCGGGCGTTGGCGGAGCTTCACCAGGAACTCGAAGCCGTCCATTTCCGGCATCATCAGATCGAGCACGATGACGTCGGGAACCCCAACCGCAATGCACTCAAGCGCGTCGCGACCGTTTCTCGCCTCGGTGACTTCCCATTTCTCCTGCTCGAGCGCGCGGCGGACGCTCTCGCGCATGATCTCATCATCGTCCACCAGCAGCACCTTGCGCGCCGAGGTGTTGCATATGCCGTGCAGTTGCCTGACGAGCCGCTCACGGTCGATCGGTTTGGTCATATATTCGGCCGCTCCAAGCGAGTAGCCGCGGCTGCGGTTGTCTTCGATGGTCACCAGCACGACTGGAATATCAGATAACAGCGGGTCACCTTTGATGGCCGCCAGCACCGTCCAGCCGTCGAGATCCGGCATGTTCACATCGAGCGTGATGGCCGCAGGCCGTAGTTGGTGCGCAAGCTCCAGGCCCTCGCGGCCGCCGGAGGCGGTGCGCACCACGAAGCCCTCTCGCTCGAGGTATCTCCCCATGACCTCGCGCACCGTCTGGTCGTCGTCGATCACCAGGACCAGCGAGCCCTTGACGGGGCCCGTCGAGTGTCGCAGTGATCGCGCCGCCCGGATCACCGGCAGCGGTTGTACCGACTCGATCTGTGCCGGCAGGCGGATCGTGAAGGTGGATCCGGCCCCCAGCTCACTCGTGACCGTGATATCGCCACCCATCATCTGGCAAAACCGCCGGCTGATCGCCAGCCCCAGACCGGTGCCGCCATACTTGCGCGTGGTCGATGAATCGGCCTGTACGAATTCCTGGAATAGCCGTCCCATCTGCTCTGGCGACAGGCCGATGCCGGTGTCGGTCACTGCCAGCGTGATCATGGCGGCGCCGTCAACCGCCGTGCGCGCGGCCGTCACCGTCACGCGACCGTGTTCGGTGAACTTGTTCGCGTTGCTCAGCAGGTTCAGCAGCGCCTGGCGGATGCGGGTCTGGTCGGCATGCATCTCGCCAATGTCTTGCGGGCACTGGACGATGAGCTCGTTGCCGTTCTTGGCGGCCAGCGGTCCGATGGTGGCGATTGCATCCTCGACCAGTGGTGCGATCTCAAAAGTCTCGACGTGGATGTCCATCCGACCGGCCTCGATCTTCGAGAGATCCAGGATGTCGTTGATGAGTTCCAGCAAGTGGCGCGCGGCGCGCAATACGCGCTCGAGCGGCTCGACCTCGTCCTCGCGTTTCAGGTCGCGCGCATCTTCGTGCAGCATCTCGGTAACGCCGATGATGGCGTTCAACGGCGTGCGCAGCTCGTGCGACATGTTGGCGAGGAACTGCGACTTGAGTTTACTCGCCTCGGCGAGCTGTTCGCTCTTGGTCTGGCTTTCCTTGAACAGCCGCGCGTTTTCGATGGCCAGCACCGACTGCGAAGCGAGGGTTTGCAGGAGCCTGACGATCGAAGGCGAAAATTCCCCAGCCTGCTTGCGGCGGATCACCAGTGCGCCGGTGACGCGCTCGTCGCGCAACAGCGGCACCGCTACCACGGCGCGGATGCCCTCATGCAGCCAGAGGTTGCGCCGCCCGTAGTTGGAGACCTCGATGTCGGTGACCTGCACCGGTTCGCGGTTGACCGCACAGATGCCCACCGGCCCATCGCCCAGGCCAATGCGGGAACCGCGCAGCATTTCGATCATTTCCTCGCTGACGCCATAATTGGCGCGCGGATCGAATACACCTTCCGCCTCGTCGAACTGGTAGAGCGTGCCCGCGTCGGCTTCGGCCAGGCGCACCGAGCGCGCCACGATGGTGGCGAGCACCGTGTCGAGATCCAGTGTTGAACTCACCGCCTGCCCCACTTCGTTCAGCACCTGCAACTCGCCGACCGAACGCGTCAGATCGTTCGTCCGTGCTTCGACTTCCGCAGTGCGCTCGGCGACGCGCCGCTCCAGCCAGCGTTGGTCTTCCTCGATCTCCAGTTGCGACTGGCGCAGCTTCTCGCTCATGGCTTGCAGCGAGGCGAGGAGATTGCCCAGATCGCGCTTGGGCTGTTGGCTGGAGCCGGCGGCCAGGTCGCCGGCGGCGATGCGCCGCGCCAGGTCCACCGCGGCATTGAGCGGCTCGGTGACACCGATGATCATGCTGTAAATAAACCAGACTGCGATCAGCAGCGTGAACAGCGTCGCCGCCGCCACCACCACGCTTTGCCGCCGTGCTGACTCGATGGACTGCGAGATGGCGGCGCCGCTCGCCCTATCGTAGCCCTCGTCCATGGCGCGAATTGCCTCGCGTGTCGCCTTGATCCGCGACTGCAGCGCCAGGAGCTGGTCCAGCGGCATGGCGACCGAGATCTGCCGGCCCAGCGATGCAAGGTCAGTGGCAGCCGGAGCAACGCCGGCGTCCCGCTTCACCAGGCGGAACATGGCCACCGACGACTGACCGAGAGCATCAACGGCCCGCTGACCGAGACTGCCGGTATCCACGGCGTCGGCGGCGTGTGTCATGAAGGACTCGAACCCGTCCCTGGTTGCCCGCGAGAGGTTGTGGCGCTCGACGATGCTCTCGATCGCGGCGGTGCGGCGCAGATCAGCGACCGTCTGGTAGATCAGGACCAGGGTGATCGGGGCGATGATGATCGCGAACTGCGCGAAGATGCGCAGCTTCAGGAGCTTCACTTTGACCATCGCGACCGCGCCCCCTCAACGCCCGAACTGTCGTTCGGCCCCCTCGAACAGGACTCCACTTTACTACGCGTTAGCGGCCGATGCGCAGCGAGCGGTCCAGCGCTGGTCATGGCCACCATTTTCAGAGCAGCTGTTGCAATAACAGGTCTATAACATTATATAAAACAATCGTATATATACATAATGAAGAAATGACCTTATATGCTTGCAGCGCGACATTCACGTTCACAACGGCTGGCGAGCGATCTGGGCTACGGCGAAAACTCACGAGCAGTGGCGTGCTGCGACGCGCCGGCGCGGCGCTCGCCACAGCCGACTAGAGGAACGCGGATTCGAGCGGAAAGCGGCTCAGGATCTCATGGCCGGAATCCGTGATCAGCACCTGCTGCTCAAGCTTGACGCCCTCCGCTCCGCCGACTTCACCCATGTAACTCTCGATGCAGACTGTCATGCCGGGAACCAGCACGCCGTCCTGCGCCAGGGGATCATCCAGATCGACCCCGATCGCCGGCCACTCATCGACCATGCCGACGCCGTGCAGCGGGCAGCCGTAGTTCTGGTCGAGGTAGCGATCCGGTATCCGCCACGTTCGCTCGCGGAACTCGCGGAACGTCAAGCCCGGACGCAACAGCTCGCAGTTGTGCGCGATTTGATCGGCCGCGAGTCCGTAGAGCCGTCGCTGGGCCGCCGAGGGCGCACCAGACCCGCACAGGAAAGTGCGGCTGACATCGGCGCAGTAACCGTATGGCCCGATCATATCGGTGTCGAAGCTCACCAGGTCGCCGGCCTCGATGCGGCGGCCGGAGGCTTCCTGGAACCAGGGGTTGGTGCGGGGTCCGGAGCTGAGCAGTCGCGTTTCGATCCATTCGCCACCATGCGCTATGTTGGCGTAGTGGAGCTCGGCCCACAGCTGGTTTTCGCTCAGGCCGGGCCGCAGCGCCTCGCGCATGCGCTGCATGGCGATGTCGGCCACGGCCAGCGACTCGCGCATGCAGGCGATTTCCCCGGGACTCTTGATCGAGCGCGCGAGCTCCAGCAGGCGCTGGCCCTCTACGAGTGCGAAGCCCTGGCGGCGCAGGGCCTCCACGCCAATCACATCGGTGCGATCCACGGCGAGGCGGTGCGGGCCGGGGCCCGTGAGTGCGCAGACCACGTCGTCGATTTCCGCCGCCCAACGGCGGCTGACGTCCACTGCGTGCTCGGCGACGTCGAAGAACGCGTGAATGGTCGCAGGTCGTACCGCGGCGATCGCCGGTAGATCAGGCACATGGTCCAGGCAGTTGCGGTTCGCATATTCGAACAGCACCGCCCTGCCCTCTGCGGGTACCACGCAGTAGCGCCCCATGTTGTGCAACATCCACACGGTCATGTTGCGTGAGTCAGTGGCGTAGCGGATGTTGATCGGGTTGTAGAGCAATGCCGCCGCGCAGTTATTGGCGCGCAGCTGCTGCTGTACGCGCTCCAGCCGGTAGGCACGCAGCGCGGCAAGGTCGATGCGCGGCGCCCCGTGCTCTGCCCCACCGTCGTGGGCCACATGGCCAGCCATGATCTGATTGCTCATGGAGTGCGTCTGGTTCCCGTATGATATTCCGCGCTGTCAAGTATAGGGGGTCCGCGTGCTCAGGCTGAACCAGCTTTGTTTGCCTGCCGTCCTGGCCGTGATCGCCTCAGCTCCACTCATAGCCCAGGTTGACCGCGCACGTATCGATACCGGCCCGGATACCGCCGAACCGGGCTCGATTGGGGAAATCGCCAGGGCCACCACCGAGGCGCGTTTCATGTCGCCCTGGGTGAGTTACCTGCCGGCTTCGACCACGGTGCCCTCGCCGCGCGCCTTCCTGCACCGAATTCCGGGCGCGCCGGGTGAACTTGTCAACACGGCGACGGCGCAGGCCTATTGTCGAGCGCTTGCCGCGGCCTCGCCGCGGGTACGCATGTTCACGATTGGCCGCTCCGAGGAAGGACGCGACATCGTCATGCTTGCCATTGCCGATGAGCGCGGTATCGTCGATCTCGAACGCCTCAGGGCCGCGACGGCCGCGCTTGCCGACCCGCGCCTCACCGATCAGTCTGCCGCAAACCGGCTGATCGCCGACGCGCGGCCGATCTACTACTTCAACGCCGGTCCGCATTCCGATGAGACCGGTTCGGCCGAGTCGATGCTGGAGCTGGCCTACCGGCTGGCGGTATCCGAGCAGCCGATGATCCGGCGGATCCGCGAAAACATGGTGGTGCTCATCAATCCGGTCTCGAACCCGGACGGGCGCGACAAACAAGTCGAGTGGTTTTACCGCTACCTCAAGGGCAAGACCGACTACGCTACGCTGCCACGGCAGGCGCCGCCATACTGGTCCAAATACACCTACGTGGACATCAACCGCGATGCCCACCAGTTGACGCACGAGACGACCAGGGCCGTGCAGCGGATGTTTTTCGACTGGCATCCCACCGTCATTCATGACCTGCATGAGAGCATTGCGTTGCTCATGAGCTGGAACGGCACGGGCCCGTACAACCCCAACATCGATCCGATCACCTTCAGCGAATTTCTGGAGCTGAGCTTCCACGAAATGCAGACCATGACCGGGTTCGGCATGCCCGGCGTGTGGACCTGGAAGTTCGGCGAATCTTTTTCTCAGCTGTACACCGATTCGGTGGCCATGAACCACAACGCGATCGGGCGCGGCTACGAGACCTTCGGCAACGGTACCGCGGAAACACTGACGCAGAGTGTGGACCAGGGGCTTTCGGCGCTGGGCCCGTATACGACGCCCGAGTGGTATCGCGTGCTGCCCGCGCCATCCGCGCCGTTTCAATGGTCGGCGCGCAACAACGTCAACTACAACGAGACCGGCGCGCTCGCGGCGCTCGACGCGGTCGCGACGCAGAGCAAGGCGCTGCTCGCAAACTTCTACCAGAAGGGCTATCACGCTTGGCGCAAAGGTGTTGAACAGGCTCCCTACGCCATCGTGATTCCAGACGACCAGGGTGATCGTCGGCGTGTGGCACAGCTGGTGAGGTTCCTCATGAACCAGCACATAGAGGTGCACCGCGCCAGCGCACCGCTGCGGCTCAAGGAGGGTGCGTACCCCGCCGGAACCTACGTCGTACGACTTGACCAACCGTATCGGAACTACGCGCTCGACCTGCTCACCGCACAGAATTATCCGAAGGGCCAGGGCGATCCGTATGATGATGTGTCCTGGGAGTTGCCGGCGCATTACCACCTCTCGGTCGTGCCGATTGCCGACCCCGGGGTGCGCAAGGCGGAATTGCAACTTGAGTCGGAGCCTCCGCAGCCCACGGGCACGGTGTCCGGGAGCGGCCGCGTGTACCTGCTGCGGGACGCGGGCCAGGAATCACTTCTCGAGGCGCGCTACCGCCTGGCGGCGTTCAGGATCTCGATCGCGGAGCGGGCGTTCACCGAGGGCGGCGTGGAGTACCCCGCCGGCTCCTGGATCGTGCCGGATCAGCCCGGACTCGGCGCGGCGCTGCGGGCGACGGCGACAGCACTGGCGCTCGACTTCGGTGCCGTCAATGCCGCGCCCGATGTGGCGAGCCATGATGCCACACCGCCGCGGCTCGGCCTCTGGGTGCCGTGGGCGGACACCGATTCCATCGGCTGGGTGCGCTATTCGCTGGACCAGCGGCACATTCCGTACAGTTACGTGCGTGACGAGGATATCCGCGCGGGGCATCTGCTCGAACACTACGACGTGCTGCTTTATGGCCACGTCGATCTCGAACTCGCCGAGCAGATCCACGGCATCCCGAAGTCCTGGGGTCCAATGGCCTTCAGGAAGACGGCGCAGACGCCGAGCTTTGGAACGCCCGCCGGGTCCGATGACATTACAGGGGGCATTGGCTGGGCCGGGCTGGATGAAATCCAGAAATTCGTCGAGGGCGGTGGTTTGATGGTGACGCTCGGCAGCGGGTCGGTGCTGGCACTCGAAGCCGGCATCGTGCGCGGGGTGCGGCGCGATGCCGGCGGCGCGCCGCGTAGCGAAGCGGGCACCGGCGCCGCTGCGGCCGCCGCTTCCGCCGAGGCGGAAACGCGCACGCCGGGCGCGCATGTCCGCGTGAATTTTGCCAGGCCGGATCACCCCATTGCCTATGGATACCCGCGGCGCACAGCAGTGTTCCGGCAAAACTATCCGCTGTACGCCACGCCGCGCCGCTGGCTGCAGATGGCCTATTGCCAGAACTGCCTGGATGGGCCGATCGACCGGAGTGGCGTGGTCCTCGAATGGGGTGATCGTGAAGGCGCGCCGCTCCTGGTCAGCGGCCAGGTCTGGGGCGAGAGCGGGTTGATCGGTCGCCCGGCGATATTCGACCTGCCCGAAGGTCGCGGGCACGTTGTGGCCTTCAATTTCAACCCGCTGCACCGCGACCTCAATCGCGGCGACCAGCGCATGCTGTGGAATACGCTGATCAATTGGCAGGCGATCCTGAAGGGCACGTCGGAACCTGCTCCCCGGCAGGCCGCCCCCTGAGTTGCAGCGCGACGCGGACTTGTCATGACACTACCCGGTGCGGTGATTGACGGCCTGGCCGATATCGTCGGGCGCGAGGCGCTGCGGCTCGCTGCCGACCTGCGCTCGCGCGACCCGGGCATCGATCCTGATAACTTTGGCGCTGATCTCATGGTGCGCCCGGCCAACACCGGGGAGCTGTCGCGCGTGCTGGCCTGTTGCCATGCCGCGCGTGTTGCCGTGGTGCCGCAGGGCGGACGCACTGGTCTTGCGGGCGGCGCAGTGTCCCGGCCCGGGCAGGTCATCGTCTCGCTCGATCGGATGAACCGGATCGAGGCCCTGGATCCGGTGAGCCGTACCGTGCAGGTCGGCGCAGGAGTCACGCTTGCAGCGCTCGCCGTGCAGGCCGCCGAACACGGGCTCTCGCCCGGAATCGACCTGGGCGCGCGCGATTCCGCCACCATCGGCGGCATGATCTCGACCAACGCGGGCGGCGCTGCGGCGTTTCGACATGGCACCATGCGCGATCGGGTGCTTGGTCTCGAAGTGGTGCTGGCGGACGGTTCGGTGCTGTCGGAACTCGGGCTGGTGCGCAAGCGCAACGAGGGTCTGCCAGTGGAGCGGATCTTCGCGGGCGCCGAGGGGACGCTCGGCGTGATCGCGCGCGCCACGCTCAGCCTCGTGCCTGTAGACGGTCCTGCGGCCACGGCCGTCGTGGGCCTACGTGACCTGGCGGCGGGCGTGGCGCTGGCCGACGCGCTGCTGCGCAACAAGTTGTTGACGCTGACGGCGCTGGAACTGATGTCGGCGAACCATGCCGCGACAGTGTGCCGTTCCTGCGACCTGAAGGGTTTTGACGACCTGCTGGCGGCGCCATTTCTGTTGCTCGTCGCCGGGTCCGCGGCATCCGGCGCCGCGGCAGAAGCAGCGCTCGTGGCTGAGCTCGAGACGGCGGCCAGTTCGGAGCTGATACTCGACGCCGTTGTGGCGCAGAATGAGGCACAGCGTGCCGCCATGTGGCGGATGCGCGAAGACTGGGCTGTTGATCGTGAGTACCCTGGTGGCATCTGGTTCGATGTGTCGGTGCCACTGGCGCAGTTGCCCAGCTATCTGCACAGCGCCACCGCGCGCCTGAAGCAACATCCTGCCAGCCTGTCGGTCTTCGTCATCGGCCATCTGGGCGACGGCAACGTGCACCTGACGGTAAACGCAGCGCAGCCCGTCACGGATCTTTACGAGGAAATCGCGGAGCTCGTGACCGCCGACCTGGCTGCGCACCGCGGTTCTTTTTCTGCCGAACATGGCATCGGGCTTGAGAAGCGTGCCACACTGGCGCGTCTGGTGAGCCCGGTGAAGCTTGCATTGATGCGGCAACTCAAGGCCGCACTCGACCCACAAGGCATCATGAACCCGGGCAAGGTCCTCCCGGATTGAGCCGACGCGCTATAGCACTCAGCGGTCGCTCCGCCGGAACTCGTGTACGACGTAGATTCCGCCCACCACGGTGACGAAGGCCAGCGCCGTCCACAGTTCCCTGGATGACAGCGACGAGAGCATCCAGAGGATGATGACGCAGGTGGCAAGCGGAATCACCGGGCCGAACGGTATCTGGAAGTGCGCGCCGTCAATGCTTACCTTTCGTGCCCGCAGTTGCAGCACGCCCAAGCTGCAGATCAGATAGAGCATGAGCGTGCCGGCGCTGGCGATGATCAACAATTGCCTGAACGAGCCGGACAGTGCGAGCACGGCGCAAACGACCGCGTAGGTGGCGATTGCAGCCGCCGGCGTGCCAAAGCGCGGGTGAATTGCGGCCAACTGTTGCGGCATCTGCCCTTGTTGGGCGAAGGCGT
>JAYTXT010000147.1:0-9397 GCA_043742765.1 Gammaproteobacteria bacterium
AAGCTGTGTGGGGATCCTGCTCATGTCATGCTCGCGACGGTTCGTGGGTATTCACCATAGTGCGCACTATGCACGGCACAATTGCGGGGTGCAATCACGCCAGATGTCGCACTCAGAGGAGGGTCCAGTGAATAGAACTGCCGTCGTAACGGGAGCCGCGCAGGGCGTCGGCCTGGTCACCGCCACGCTGCTGGCGCAATGCGGCTATGAAGTCTGGCTGGCCGACATCCAGAACCTGGACGCACAGGTGGCGCGCCTGAAGTCCGCACAGCTGCGGGTGCGCGGTGTCAGCGGCGACGTCTCTTCAGAGGAGTTCGCCCGGCAGCTGGCGGCGCAGGTCCAGGCCGATTGCGGCGGGGCCGATGTGCTGGTGAACAACGCCGGCATCAGCTTGATTGCAGCCGCCGAGGCCACGACCGCGGCGCAGTGGCAACGCGTCATGGACATCAACCTGCTGGGCCCGTTCCTGCTGTGCAAGCACTTCGGCGCCCCGATGTTGGCGCGCGGCCGCGGCAGCATCATCAATGTCGCGTCGGTCGCCGGTCTCGCTGGCGTCAGTTATCGCAGCGCCTACAACGCCTCCAAGCACGGCCTGATCGGCCTGACCCGCACGCTGGCGTCGGAGTGGGGCGGGCGCGGGGTGCGCGTGAACGCCGTGTGCCCGGGCTGGATCAAGACGCAGATGGACGCGGTGGACCAGGCATCGGGCCAGTACACCGACCAGGACATCATCAATCGGGTGCCGATGGCACGTTTCGCCAGGGCGGAAGACGTGGCGGCCGCGATCGCCTTTCTTGCCGATGGGGATAAGAGCGGCTTCATCAATGGTGTCAGCCTGCCTGTCGATGGCGGCTGGACGGCAGACGCGAGCTGGGAGTCGCTTCGCGTGGGTACCCGGGCACCCTAAGCCTCGGCCTGGAGCGCTGTCCTGAAGCGTTCGGCTGTGGCAATGAAGTCTGCCGCGTAGCTCGATTGGATCCACAGCGCAAAATCTTCGTGCTGCCGCGCGAGGAGCGCTGGACAGTCGAACAACGTCACCGCGGCGCAGCCGCGACGTTCCAGCACCGCATCGAGGGCGATGGCGCTCGCGAGCAGGCGCGCGGCGCCCGGCCCGGCAATGAGCAATTCCTCCCACTTGCCGGTCGCGTCGACCAGCACGCCAGCGCCGGCGTCCACGGCCGCGCCCAGCAGCGCCGTTACCTCTGCAGCCGGGTCCAGCGCGAGCCAACGATCCGGGGCAAAATGCAGGAGCTCCGGTCGTTGCAGCGCATCGCGACGGACGCCGCCCGGTGCGCTGGGCCAGCTTACGGCGATGAACTCCGGCCTCGGCCCGCCAAAGGCGATGAACTCGAGCGCAATGCGCGAGGGGCCGCGGTCAATTCTGCAGATTTTGCTGCTGTTCATCGCACGCTAGGCCTTCATCCGATCACTGGACGGATCAAAATGCACAGGCGAGACGACGCGCACCGGCGTATCGCTGCCACGCAGCGGATCGCGCGCCGTGAGCACAGCGCCCGCTGCGGCGCGATCGCGGGCGAGGAGCGCCAGACCCAGCCACTCGCCAAGCGTGGGGCTGAAGACACTCGAAGTGACGTAGCCACAGGGCCGTGCCGGCGCAGCCTCGGTGGTGAGTTGCGCGCCGGCGAGGAACTGCGCGCAGCCGTCGATGGCGCGCAGCCCGACCAGTCGCGGTCGCGAGGCTTCGTGAAAAGCCGGGCGGTCCAGCAGTTCCCGCCCGAGGCAGCGGTTGCCCAGTTTGACCAACCCCTCCATACCCAGATCAAGGGGCGTCGTCTGGCCATTGAGTTCCGAACTCACCAGGTACCCTTTCTCCACTCGCAGAATGTCGAGCGCCTCGAGACCGTAGGGGGCGAGGCCGGCGCCGATCAGCGCTTCCCAGAGCGACACCGCGATGGCGGGCCGGCAGTGCAGCTCGAAAGCAAGTTCGCCTGAGAAGCTCGCGCGCAGCAGGCGCAGGTCTGCGCCGCCGAACAAGCCGTCGGCAAAATCCATGTGGGCGAGAGCTGCGATTTTCCCCTGCCATGCCGCGCCCAGCACCTGGCCCAGTGCGTTGCGGCTTTGCGGCCCGGCGACCACGATGGCAGCCCAGGCTTCCGTCACGTCCGTCACCGTTACAGCGCGTCCGCCCCAGTCGGTGGCGCGGTAATGCTCGAAGTGCGAGAGCATGTGCGTGCCGTGCCCGGAGCCGGTCGTGGCGATGAAGCGATCGACTGCGAGGCGTAACACCAGGCCATCATCGAGGACACAGCCGTCCTCGCGCAGGTTAACCATGTATTTGCTGCGTCCAACCTTGATCGTGCTCGCCTTCGACAGGTATAGAAAATCGAGGAACGCGGCGGCGTCGGGCCCGGCCACCTCCAGTTTTCCGAGCGTGGAGCTATCGGCAATGCCGCCCTGCGCGCGCACCCGGCGCGCCTCGACAATGGCAGCGTCGAACGGCATCGCGCCGCTCGCGCGGTAGTAGCGCGGCCGCAGCCACAATCCCATCGGTTCGAGCATGCCGCCGTGCGTCAGGTGCCAGTCATGGAGCGGTGTACGCCGCGCAACCTTCACCGCCGCGCCAACGTGAAAGCCGGCAATCGATTGCATCGTGACCGGATGGTAGGGCGGTCGGCTGCGACTGGTGCCGACCTCGGCGAGCGTCTCGCCCTTGAGTTCGGCCAGGATCGCGGCGCCCACCACGGCGCTGGTGCGACCCTGATCGGTGCCGATGCCGAGTGTCGTGTAGCGTTTCACGTGCTCGATATCGATGAAGCCTTCGGCGAGCGCCGAGCGTAGATCGGCCACTGTCACGTCATTTTGCAGATCGATGAACTGCCGCTTCTCGGCCGACGCGGTTGCTGGCGAACGTGCAAACGGTGCGAGGCGCGGCGGCGCGTCGCCCAGCCCCTGTGGCGGTGTTCCTGGCAAACCTCTGGCGCCAGCGCGCAATGCGGCGCAGGCTCCCGCGGCGTGACCGTCTTCCAGCACGGCGGCCAGGTCGAGTCGGCCGTTGGCGCTGCCGGCGTAGCTGCGTCCATCGGCTTGGTTGCCGGCGACGAAGGCGCCGATTGTGGGCGCGAACTGGCGCGCGCCGCTGCCGTGCAGGCCGGCGTGCAGCGCCGGCGACCAGCCGCCGCTGACCAGGATCGTATCGCAGCAGATCCGCCGCGCGGCCCCGGTTCCCGCGAGCGGCGCGATACGCGCGGCAAGTACCGAGCGTCCGCCCTCGGCGGCGATCACGGCGTGACCAGGCAGACATTCGACGCCCGCACGCGCAAGCGACTCGCGCAGCGCGCGCAGCGCGCTGTCCTCGCCACGGGCGTCGGCAGCGCGCGTATCAACGATCGCGCGCACCCGCATGCCGCCGGCGATCAGGCGTTGCGCCGCCGCGTACACCCGGTCATGGTTTGCAAACAGCACGAGTTCCCGCCCGACTTGTGCCCCGTAGCGCGCCAGGTAGCGTTCGGCGGCGCCGAGCAGCATGACGCCCGGCCGATCGTTGTCACAAAATACGATCGGGCGTTCGACCGCACCGGGCGCCATGATCATCGCCTGCGGCCGGATGTGGTAGACGGTATTGCGGCCGGGGAGGCCGCCGGGTTCCGCATGGGCGATGAATTCGCCATTGTTGTCGGTCACGACCGTGGTGCTGGTCAGCACCCTGGCACCGAGCGCCGCGAGTTCCGCAAGCGTAATCGCGATCCAGCTGGCGCTATCCTGATTCTCGATGGTGCCCGGCTCGAACTCGAGTTCGCCGCCGCACACGGGTTCGCTTTCGCACACCACGACCCGTGCGCCGGCATGCGCCGCGGCCCGTGCGGATGCCAGTCCCGCCGGGCCCGCGCCCGCGATCAGCACGTCGCAGTGGAGGTGTTCGATCGCGACCGGCGGCAATTGGCAGGCAAGCGGCGCCTCGCCGAGACCGGCGAGCCGGCGGATCAGCGGCTCGTAGGTGCGCCACGACGGCCAGATAAAGGTCTTGTAGTAGAAGCCGGCGCCGAACAATCCGCCGCCAGCCTGCAGGAGCGAGGCCAGATCAAAGCCCAGCGTCGGCCAGCGGTTCTGGCTGCGCAACGCCATGCCCTCGCCGAGCAGCAGCTGCGAGGCCGGCACGTTGGGAATCACGTGCGGACGTGCTCCCACCGTGAACAACGCGTTGGGTTCTTCGGGTCCGGCGCTGAGCAGGCCGCGGGGGCGGCGGTACTTCAGGCTACGGCCCATCAGCCGCACACCGTTCGCGAGCAGCGCCGAGGCGGCGGTGTCGCCGGCCTGGCCCGGGTAGCGGCGGCCATCGAAGCTGAATGTCAGCGGCTGGGCCGATAGCCGCGTGCCGCGCCGCAGCGGACCTGCGCTCATGGCGCCACCCCGCCCAGCAGTTCCACCGCTAGAACCGCACCGCTCGTGGGGTTCCGGTGCACCAGCAACCAGGCGCGACAACCGGCGACGTGCTGCCAGTACTCGATGCTGAGCTCCGGATCAGCGACGCGCTCGTAAGTGCGTGCGAACGCGCCCGCGCTGCCCGCGGACGGCAGCGTCTTGTGAAATTCGAACTCGAGCAGCTCGCGCGGCCCGCAGAATGGACAGGCGAGCCGCGTCACAGGCGCACCGGGAACGGGCCCTGGCCGGGCTCGTCGAGCATGTGGCCGGTCGCGAAGCGCGACAGTCGGTAAGCGCGGATGAGATCGGGCGCAGTGCCGGTCGCGACGAAGGTCGCGAATGCTGCGCCGGAGGCCGGGATGGCCTTGAAACCACCATAACACCAGCCCGCGTTTATAAACACGTTGGCGTAGCACAACCGGTCCATGATCGGACTGCCGTCCATGGTCATGTCGTTGGTGCCGGCCCATTGCCGCAGGATCTTCACGCCGCCGATCCGCGGGAACAGTTCCACCGCGCCCTGCACCACGTCCTCGAGCCGGTGCCACTGGCCTTCGCGTGTGTACGAGGGGAAGCCGTCGAGATGTCCGCCCATGACCAGGCCGCCGCGGTCGGACTGGCAGATGTAGGTTTCGCCATGCCCCGGCGAGACGTAGACGATCACCGAGTTGATGAGTGGTTTGATTGGCTCGGACACCATCGCCTGCAGCAAGTGCGTTTCGATCGGCAGCGGCGTGCCGAGCATCGTGCCGATCATGCCGGTGTGCCCGGCGGTCGCGAACACGATGCGCTCGGAGCGCACGTAGCCGCGCGTGGTCTCGACCCCGGTGGCGGCATTGGCCGCAGCGCGCACGCCCGTGACCTCGCAGTCCTCGATGATGTCGACACCCAGCGCGCTCGCGGCACGCGCGTAGCCCCAGGCGACTGCGTCGTGACGCACCGTGCCGCCGCGCCGCTGCAGCAGCGCGCCGACGATGGGAAAGCGCCGCTCGCGCCGCGGCTCGAGTTCGGGCGCGAAGCGCTCGAGCGCCGCCAGGTCGAGGAGCTCGGCGTCGATGCCGGCAAGGCGCATCGCGTTGCCGCGTCGAGCCAGCGCCGGGAACTCGTCATCGGTCAGCGCCAGGTCGACCACGCCGCGTGGGCTGTACATCACGTTGTAATTGAGGTCGCGCGACAGCGTTTCCCAGCGCCGCAGCGCATCCTCATAGAAATAGTGGTTCTCTGGCAGCAGGTAGTTGGAGCGCACGATGGTGGTGTTGCGGCCGACATTGCCGTAGCCGACCAGACGTTTTTCGAGCACCGCGACCCGCCGCGTGCCGTGGTCGCGCGCCAGATGGAACGCGGTCGCCAGTCCGTGACCGCCAGCGCCGACCACCACCACGTCATAGGCGGGTTGCAGCTTGCGGCCCGACCACAGCGGGTGCCAGTAGCCGGGGCCGGCGAAGCGCGCGCGCAGTAGCGCGAGGGCAGAGTAGCGGCGCACGGCTGCAGGTGTTGCGCTCATGACGGGATCCGCCCCAGCACTGTACTCAGGAGCTGCGCTACGAGCGCGCGGCGTCGCCGCAGCGGAAAGCGGCCAGGCTCGAAGGTGCCGCCGATCCAGAAACCGTCGACGGCCGCGGCGAGCAGGTCGGTGGCATCGCGCCGCGAGCGCGGCGGAGCGATCTCGCGCTGCCGCACCGCCTCATCGAGGTAGCGGCGCAGATACCGGCGCCAGCGCGCGTAGTAGTCGCGATGGACGCGCGCGAGGTCCGGGTTGTGCATTGCGCTGCCCCACAGGCTCAGCCAGACGCGAAAGAAGTTCGGGGTCGCCGCGGTCGGCACCATGAATTCGAGCGCGGCGCGCAGCCGCGCCAGGCCGGGAGGCGCGGCGGCTACCGCGGCATCGAGATCAGTGAACGACTGACGCGCCACCCACTTGAAGGCGAAGGCGACCAGCTCGTCCTTGTCGTGAAAGTAATGGGTCAACACGCCGATGCTGAAGCCGCCGACCCTGGCGATGCGGCGCACGGTGGCGTGCTCGGCGCCTTCCTGCTGGATGACGCGCACTGCGAGTCGCGCGATCTCCTCGCGCCGGCGGACATGGTCGACAATTCTGGGCACCGACGCCTCGATAGGTGCCGCGAAAGTGCGGTTCCCAAGGCGCAAGAATACTCCAGGCCCGCTGCGGCTGGCGAATCGCCGCCAATATTATCTAAACCTTACATGTGTTATAAATACCTCTGAATGGGAGGTCGGACATGAGCGAAGGGGTCCTGACTGCGCGGGCTGGCCGCGGCGGTGGCCGCGAGGCACGGCGTGTCGCGCGCGCGCAGCGCAAGGCCGTCAAGCTCCCGTACATCCGTCGCCGGCTGCCGGTGGTCGACCTGCTGAGCCTCGAGGCCGTCGAGATCATCGAGGCCAACGCCGAGACCATCCTCGAGGAGATCGGCATCGAGTTCCGCCGCGACCCGGAATCGCTGCGGCTATGGCGCGAGGCGGGGGCCGAGGTGAGCGGCGAACGGGTACGCATTCCGCGCGGCATGGCGCGGCAGCTGCTGCGCACCGCGCCCAGGGAATTTATGCTGCACGCCCGCAATAGCGAGCGCAGCGTACGTTTCGGCGGCGATGCTATGGTGTTCTCGCCGGTCGGTGGACCGCCCTTCGTCACCGACCTCGACCGCGGGCGGCGCTATGGCACGCTCGAGGATCTGCACAACTTCATCAAGCTGGCACACACGGCGCCGGCGATTCATTTCTCGGGTGGCAGTGCGGTCGAACCGATGGATATCCCACCGGGCAAGCGCCACCTGGACGTTCAGTACGCCTATTTCCGCTATAGCGACCAGGGGTGCGAGGCGACGCCGGAGACGCCGGGGCATGCGGCCGACGCCGTGCGCATGGCAGAGCTGGTCTTTGGCGAGCAGTTCGTTGACCGCAACTGCGTGGTCCTCGGCAATATCAACTCGAACTCGCCGCTCACCTTCGACGGCCGCATGCTCGGCGCTTTGCGGGTGTGTGCGGCGAAGAACCAGGGGACGATCATTGTGCCGGCGGTGCTGGCGGGCGCCATGGGGCCGGTGACCGCCGCGGGCTGCATGGCGGAGATCCTGGCTGAAACGCTGGCCGGCATGGCGCTCACGCAGATCGTGCGGCCCGGGGCACCGGTGATCATGGGCTCCTTCGTCGGCGCGGTCTCGATGCGCACCGGCTCGCCGACCTTCGGTACCCCGGAGGCCACGCAGATGATCTTCGCCACCGCCCAGCTCGCGCGGCGCCTCGGGGTGCCCTGTCGGAGCGGCGGGTCGCTGTGCGCTTCGAAGGTGGCTGACGCCCAGGCGGCGTATGAGAGCGCGCACACGCTCCTGCCCACGCTCCTGGCCGGCGTCAACCTGGTCACCCACGCCGCCGGCTGGCTCGAAGGGGGCCTCGTGAGCGGCTATGAAAAATTCGTCATGGACATCGACCAGCTGGCGATGATGCAAGTGCTGGCCTCCGGCATGGACATGAGCGAACGCGGCCAGGCGCTCGATGCCATCCGCGAGGTCGGTCCCGGCAGTCATTTCCTCGGCTGCGCGCACACCCAGGCGAATTTCGAGACGGCTTTCTACCAGTCGAACATCGCCGACTACTCCTCTTACGAGCAGTGGTCGCTCGAAGGGAGCCGGACGGCCGAGCAGCGGGCCAACAAAGTGTGGAAGCAGATGCTCGCGGAATACGAAGATCCGGGGCTCGATGCCGCGCGTGATGAAGCGTTGCTGAGCTTCATGGCACAGCGCAAGGCGGTGCTCGCGGACGCGGTCGAAGAGGAGTAGTCGGTCTTGAAGAGTCATTACCGCGTCGTCGTCATCGGCGGCGGCATCGTCGGCACCAGCGTCCTGTATCACCTTAGCAGGCGCGGCTGGTCCGACCTCGCACTCATCGAGCGTGCGGAGCTCACCGCCGGCTCCACCTGGCACGCCGCCGCGGGTTTTCATGCCCTCAACGACGATCCGAATATTGCCGCGCTGCAGTCGTACACGATCAACCTCTACAAGGAGATCGAAATCGAGAGCGGGCAGAGCATCGGCATGCACATGCCGGGCGGCTACAGCCTGGCGACGACGCCGGCGCGCTGGGAGTGGCTCAAGGCGGAATGCGCGGTTTACCAGACGCTGGGCATCGGTGCGCGGCTCGCGACCCCGGAAGAAATCGTCGCCGACTGTCCGATCGTCGATCCAACCGGGCTGCTTGGCGGCCTGTTCGATCCGCACGAGGGCGCGGTCGATCCGCACGGCACCACGCACGCTTTCGCGCTCGCGGCGCGCAAGCGCGGGGCGGATGTGATCCTGCGCAACCGTGTCACCGCTCTCACAGCGCTCCCGGGCGGACAGTGGCGCATCGACACGGAGCAGGGCAGCGTAACGGCCGAGCATGTCATCAATGCCGCGGGCCTGTGGGCGCGGCGCGTCGGTCGCATGGTCGGGCTCGATCTGCCGCTGACGCCGATGCAGCACCACTACCTGATCACCGAGGACCTGCCGCTGCTCGTGGCGCGAGCGGAGGAGATGCCCTGCGTCACCGACCTGGAGGGTTGCACTTACCTGCAGCAGGAACGCAAGGGCGTGCTGCTGGGCGTCTATGAGCGCAATCCGCGCCACTGGAAGACCGAAGGGGCCGAATGGGACTACGGGATGGACCTGATTCCCGAGGACATCGACCGCATCAGCCCCGAGCTCAACATCGGCTTTCA
This sequence comes from Gammaproteobacteria bacterium, assembly GCA_043742765.1. GTDB lineage: Bacteria > Pseudomonadota > Gammaproteobacteria > Steroidobacterales > Steroidobacteraceae > FEN-1191. Next base: position 9,092 of record JAYTXT010000147.1, read on the forward strand.
GCGCTTCCCGAGTCTGCTCGACGCCGGCATCCGCAAATGGGTCAACGGCGCCTTCACTTTCACACCCGATGGCAATCCGCTGGTAGGACCGGTGCCCGGGCTGCGCAACTACTGGGCCGCTTGCGGCTGCATGTCCGGGTTTTCGCAGGGCGGGGCCATCGGCCTGGTGCTGGCCAACTGGATCGTCGACGGCGATCCGGGCGCAGACATCTTCGGCATGGACGTCGCGCGCTATGGTGCGTTTGCGAGCAACGACCGGTACCTGCGCGAGACCACCGCGCAGTTCTACGCGCGGCGCTTCGTGAT
>JAYTXT010000148.1:0-6401 GCA_043742765.1 Gammaproteobacteria bacterium
GCGGACTTGCGTCCGCTCGACGGCGCACATCAAATGCATAGGGGTCGATGGGCGGATTGAGCGGGCCAGGCGCGTCCAGATGCGTCGAGTCGATTTCGATCCAGCCCTCGGGTACACCACGGCGTGCGTAAACGGTGCCGCGAATATCGGTAAGCGCAGCGATCGCCTCGCCTGCGTCGAGGCGGCGTGCAATTTCCATGATCTGGCGCTCGGCGTTACCAAATACGAGCAGGTCGGCTTTGGCATCGAGCAGGATCGAGCGCCGCACTTTTTCCGACCAGTAATCGAAGTGCGCGATGCGGCGGAGCGAAGCTTCGATGCTGCCTATGACGAGCGGCACATCTTTATAGGCCTCGCGCACCCGCTGCGCGTACACGATCACCGAGCGGTCGGGCCGCAGCCCACCCTTGCCTTCAGGCGTGTAGGCATCATCGCTACGCACCCGCCGGTCGGCGGTGTAACGGTTGACCATGGAATCCATGTTGCCCGCGGTCACGCCGAAGAACAGCCGCGGACGGCCGAGCGCGCGGAACGGCTCCGCGCTGTGCCAGTCGGGCTGGGCAATGATGCCGACGCGGTAGCCTTGCGCCTCGAGCACGCGACCGATCACCGCCATGCCGAAGCTCGGGTGATCGACGTAAGCATCGCCCGTGACGATGATGATGTCGCACTGATCCCAGCCAAGCTGCTCCATCTCGGCCCTCGACATGGGCAGGAATGGCGCTGGCGGGCGGCGCCTCGCGGACGCTGGCAGAATCCAGGACTGAAGTTGCGGGGCGGCGTGCATGCGCTGATTATAGTCGCGCTGGCTAAATCTTAAGGACAGACTCATGAAAATCACCGGCGGGTGCCTGTGCGGCGCGGTACGTTTCGAAAGCACGGCCCCGCCCGTCATTACGCGTGTGTGCTGGTGCCGGCTCTGTCAGTACCTCGGCGCGGGGAGCGGTACCGTCAACGCCTGTTTCAACACGGAATCCTTCACGGTCCGTGGCGAAACAACCGACTACCCGGACGTCGCCGACAGCGGCAACATCATGCACCGCCGTTTCTGTCCGACCTGCGGTACCCCCCTGTTCAGCACCACCGCAGCCCGCCCACACCTGATTTTCGTGCGCGCCGGCGCGCTCGACGACCGGGAGGTCGTAAAGCCGGCCATGACCATCTGGACCTCGGCAGCGCCTGGCTGGGCCTGCATCGCGGACGATCTGCCGCGCGTCGAGCGGCAGCCACCACCACCGGTAAGTAGCCCCTGAGTCCGGGCCCGGGCTGCTAGAGTCCGGCTAGCACCGCCGCAAACCGCTGCGCCGCGCCATCAGCGTAGGCAAAATACAGCGACGGCTCCGCCAGCTCCAGTTCCAGGACGCACGGCGAGCCATCCTCGCCGCGGATCAGGTCGATACGCCCGTAGACGAGCGGCTTGAACGGCAGCGCGTTGATCACGCGGCCGCCCAACTCGAGTTCATCGGCTTCGGGGATGCGCGCAGTAATAGTCTCGGTTGCGAACAGCTCATTGGTCGACGCCGAACCGCGTTGTAGCAGCGGACCCTTGTGAAACGCATGGCTGAACACGCCGTTGAGGTAAACCAGTCCGGTTTCGCCCTGCGTATCGACCCGATCCAGATACGGCTGCAGCAAAACACTGCGCTGTTCATTCTGCAGGCGGCGAACGTGCGCTAGCATGACCGGCGCCTCATGGCACTGGTAGCGCTGCGCATCGCGTGAGCCGGCGCCAATGGCTGGCTTCACCACCCGATCGGCGGCGGCGTAGGTCGCCAGGAATTTCTGCAGAGCTGCATCCGCATCATCGCCCGGCTCGACAAAAGCGGTGGGCACGGTAGCCACTCCGGCGCGCCGAAGTTCGGCCAGGTAGTGTTTGTCGAGGTTCCAGCGCACTACGTTCTGTGGATTGACCAGTCGCGTCAACCGCGTAACGCGTTCGAGCCAATTCAGGAACTCGCTCAGGCGCGAGTGGTAGTCCCAGGTCGAGCGGAGCACGGCCACCGCGAACCGCGACCAATCGACCTCGGGGTCATCCCACTCCACTATCTCGGCGCCGAGGCCCTGCTTGCTCAGCGCGGCAAAGAGCGGCGGCAGGTCCGGGTCCAGGTCGCGCGCGGCGCGCGCGGTCACCAGCGCAATCGCTCGGGCGGGGTCAGTGGCGTGGGCCATCGAAATACATCCTTGCGGCGGAGCGCCATTCTACGAAACAACGGCTAAAATGCCGCAATGAATGAACGCGCCACCGAGGCCATCGTCGTCCGCGGCGCCTGCCAGAATAATCTCCGGAACCTCGATCTTGAAATTGCGCACGGTGAACTCACCGTGGTCACCGGCGTGTCCGGGTCCGGCAAGTCTTCGCTGGTGTTCGACACCCTGTATGCCGAAGGGCAACGGCGCTACGTCGAGACCTTCTCGCCCTACGCGCGCCAGTTCCTCGATCGCTGCGACAAGCCACGGGTCGCGAGCATCGAGGGCATTCCGCCGGCCATCGCCATCGACCAGGTCAACCCGGTGCGCACCTCGCGCTCGACCGTGGGGACGATGACCGAGATCAACGATCACCTGAAACTCCTCTACGCCCGCGCCGCGGTGCTGCATTGCCGGCAGTGCGGCCGGCCGGTGCGGCGCGACAGCCCGGCGAGCATCGCAGAAAGCGTGCAGCAACACGCGGCGACCATGGGGGACGTGCGGCTGCTGGTGTGTTTCCCGGTCACGGTGCCGGCCAGGATGGCGGTTGCCGAGATCCGCGCCGAGCTCGAGCGCCAGGGATATCCCCGCGTCCATCGCGAAAGCGCACAGGAACTGGAGATCATCCAGGATCGCCTGCGTGCCGGCACGGACAACGCCGCACGACTCCATGAGGCGCTGGAAGCAGCGCTGCGTTCCGGCCACGGCAGAATCATCGTGCATGCGGTCGATGAGGCCGGGGCCGAGCTGCAAAGCTGGCGGTACTCGAGCGACCTGCACTGCGCCGATTGCAACCTGCACTACCAGGATGCGGTGCCGTCGCTGTTTTCCTTCAACTCCGCCATCGGCGCCTGCGAGCAGTGCCGCGGCTTCGGCCGGGTGATCGGCATCGACTACGCGCTGGTGATTCCCGATGCAGGCAAGACACTGGGCGGCGGCGCGATCCGTCCCTGGCAGACGCCCTCTTTCAAGGAGTGCCAGGACGATCTCGTGCGCCACGCCCGGCGGCGCGGCATCGCTCTCGACGTGCCATGGCGCGAGCTGCCCGCGGCCGACCGCGCCTGGGTGATGGAGGGGGAGGGCGCCTGGACGAAGAAGACCTGGTACGGCTTAAAACGCTTCTTCGTCTGGCTGGAGACCAAGGCCTACAAGATGCACATTCGCGTGCTGCTATCGAAGTACCGCAGCTATACGCAATGCGCGCTGTGCAAAGGCGCGAGACTCAAGCCCGATGCCCTGCTGTGGCGGCTCGGCGTGCACGGCGGCGCACGCGGCTGCACTATCCACGAGCTCGTGTGCATGCCGGTGAGTGACTGCCGCGACTTTATCGAGAATCTGCGCCTGCCCGCACCACTGGACCAGGCTGCCGAATTGGTACTAACGGAATTACGGTCCCGGCTCGGGTATGTCTGCGCAGTTGGCCTTGGCTACCTGACGCTCGATCGGCAGTCGCGCACGCTCTCGGGCGGCGAGGTACAGCGCATCAATCTCACCACCGCGCTTGGCACCTCGCTCGTCAACACGCTGTTCGTGCTCGATGAACCTTCGATCGGGCTGCACGCCCGCGACATGGGCCGCATCATCGCCGTCATGCACCGGCTGCGCGATGCCGGCAATACGTTGCTGGTCGTCGAGCACGATCCGCAGATCATGTACGCCGCCGACCGGCTGCTCGATCTCGGACCGGGCGCGGGTGAACACGGCGGCCGGATCGTCAGTTACGGCACACCGGACGGGGTCGCCGCCGACCGCAGTTCGCTCACGGGTGCGTGGCTGGCCGGGCGCAAACGCCTGCCGCCGCTCCGCCAGCCCGCAACCGTCCGGGACGGTGCGGAGCGCTACGACGCGGCGGGTGCGATCGAACTCGCCGGCGTGTGTGCGCACAACCTGAAGAATATTGAGGTGCGCATTCCGCTGCGCCAGCTGGTGTGCCTGACCGGCGTATCGGGCTCCGGCAAGTCCACGCTGATCGAGCAGGTGCTGTACCCAGCGCTGCAGAAGGCCAAGGGCAAGGCCAGCGATACGCCGCTCGCGCACCGCGAACTGCGCGGCGCCGAATTGATTGAGTCCGCGGTGCTCATCGACCAGAAGCCGATCGGCCGCACCACGCGCTCGAACCCGGTGAGCTATGTGGGCGCGTTCGATGAAATCCGTGCGCTGTTTGCGGCCAGCCCCGACGCGAAACTGCGGCGCTACCAGGCCGGCACCTTCAGTTTCAACAGCGGCACCGGCCGTTGCCCCGCCTGCAGCGGCAATGGCTTCGAGCACGTCGAGATGCAGTTCCTCGCCGACGTCTACCTGCGCTGCGAGGAATGCCACGGCAGTCGCTATCGCGCCGAGACGCTCAAGGTGCGTCTCGAGGGTGCAGGCGGCGCGCGCGCCGACATCGCCGCGGTGCTCAACTTCACCGTGACCGAGGCGCTGCGATTCTTCGCCGCCTCACCGCGTGTGCTGGCACGGCTCCAGCCACTCGCCGACGTCGGGCTCGACTACCTGCGCCTCGGCCAGCCGGTGCCGACGCTGTCGGGAGGAGAGGCGCAACGCCTGAAACTGGCAGGGTACCTGGCCGAGGCGGCCACTGTGCCGCGGCGCGGCGCGGGTGCCAGGCGCGGAGCTGCCGTAGCCGCGCCCGTGGCGGGCACGGGTGCCATCGGCAAACTGCTGCTGTTCGACGAGCCGACGACCGGGCTCCATTTCGAGGATGTTGCACGGCTGCTCCACGCCTTCGGCCTGCTACTGCATGCCGGTCACTCGCTGCTGGTCATCGAGCACAACCTCGAGGTCATCGGCGCGGCCGACTGGATCATCGATCTCGGGCCCGAGGGCGGTGCGGAAGGCGGACAAATCGTCGCCTGCGGACCGCCGAACGCCCTCATGAACGTGCCGGCCTCGCACACGGGGGCGGCGCTGCGCGCACAGCGCGAAAGACTCGGCGCCGCAATCATGACGCCGGCGGCCGCGAGCGCGCCGCCCCGGCGCACGCCCGCTTCGCGCCCGCCCCGGATCAGCGTACGCGGGGCGCGAGAGCACAACCTGCGCAACCTCGACGTCGACGTACCGCGGGAGCGCTTCACCGTCATCACCGGCGTATCGGGCTCGGGCAAATCGACGCTGGCCTTCGACATCCTGTTCCACGAGGGCCAGCGGCGCTATCTCGAATCGCTGAACGCATTCGCGCGGCAGTTCGTACGACCGGCCGCCAGGCCGGATGTCGACGCCATTACGGGTCTGCCGCCAACCGTAGCCATCGAGCAGCGCGCCAGCCGCGGCGGGCTCAAGAGCACGGTAGCGACGCTCACCGAGATCTATCATTTTATGCGGCTGCTGTACGTGCGGCTGGCGGTACAATACTGCCCGGACTGCAACGTCGCGATTGCACCGCAGAGCGCCGAGCACATCGCCGCACAGCTGGAGCGAGCGCAGCGCGGGCGCCGCGTGCAGCTGCTGGCGCCGCTGATTGCGCAGCGCAAGGGCATTTACACCGATCTGGCGCGCTGGGCGGCCACGCGTGGCGCCACGGAACTGCGTGTCGACGGGCGGTTCGTGCCGACCGAACCCTTTCCGCGCCTCAAGCGCTTCGTCGAGCACAGCATCGAGATGCCCATCGCCGCGCTCACCATCGGCACCCGCACGGCGTCCGAGCTGCGCGCTGCGGTGACCGCGGCGCTGGAGGCCGGCAATGGCGTCATGCACGTGTTGGACGAAAAAAACCGCGTCACGATTCACTCGAGCCGCCGCGCCTGCCCGGACTGCGGCCGCGGCTTTGCCGAACCCGATCCGCGGCTGCTGTCCTTTAATTCACCGCAAGGCTGGTGCCCGGAGTGCCACGGCACGGGCATGGTGCTGGGTGATTTCTCCGTCGAGCAGACCGGCGAGGAGACGCAGTGGCTGGAGACGGACGGTCGCGCGGCGCCGCCCTGCCCCGCCTGCCAGGGCGCGCGCCTCAACCCCGTCGCCCGGCACCTGCGCCTCGGCGGCCTCGCCATCAGCGAGCTGACGGCGCTCGCTGTGGACGCGCTCGGGAAGTTCTGCGCGCGACTGCGGCTGGATGCGCGCGGCACGGCCATCGCGCTCGATGCGATGGCGGAAATCCGCAGCCGGCTGCAATTTCTCGCCCGCGTCGGCCTCGGTTACCTGGCGCTCGATCGCGCCGCACCGACACTGTCGGGCGGCGAGGCGCAGCGCATCCGGCTCGCTGCGCAGCTCGGCTCCAA
>JAYTXT010000149.1:0-4412 GCA_043742765.1 Gammaproteobacteria bacterium
GATTCGATCACTTGCGCAGATCCACTCGGTCGTGCCATGCCAGTGCTCCGCCTCGGCTGGGACGATCATTATTGCATTATTTAAGAGACAGTCAATAGGTGCCAAACGGTTGAGTTTTGGTTCAAGTGAGCGGCTCCCTGCCGCTCGGGAACCATCCTCAGGTACCGGGCTGCACCTCGCACAATGGCGGCATGAAGAATTCGTTATGGATTGGTGAAATGTGCCGGCGAGTCAGCGCCCGGCCCGTCCATCGGCCAGTCGGAGCCGGCTGAGCAGGAGCGGCACCAGTTCGCGCCCCGTCTGCTCCACGCCGGAGGGCCCGCCGAGCGCGGCGAGCTGCGTCATTTCCAGGCCGGCATAACCGCATGGGTTGATGCGCTGGAACGGCTCCAGGTTCATATTCACGTTGAGCGCGAGCCCGTGGTAGCTGCCGCCGCGGCGCACACGCAGCCCCACGCTTGCGAGCTTGCGGTCCTCAACGTAGACGCCGGGCGCGCGCTCACGGCAGGACGCCGTGATGCCATGGCGGGCTGCCAGGTCGATCACGGCACGCTCGAGCGCCGTGACCAGCTCACGCACGCCCAGAGCGGCGCGCCGCAGGTCGATCAGCGGATAGGCCACGAGCTGACCCGGGCCGTGATAGGTCACCTGGCCGCCGCGGTCGATCTGCACGACCGGGATGTCGCCCGCCGCCAGCACGTGCGCCCGGTCGCCGTTCATGCCGAGCGTGAACACCGGGTCGTGCTCGAGCAGCCAGAGTTCGTCGCGCGTGTGCTCGCCCCGCGCGTCGGTGAACTGCTGCATCGCTCGCCAGGTGGGCTCGTACGGGACGCGGCCCAGCCATTTGATCTCGGGCAGCAACACGGGCAGCGCGCCCGCCTGCGGCTGCGCGCTCACGGCGCTGGCGATGGGCTGCCGGCGCCCAGACCGAGGCCGACGTTGTTGCCGGCGAGCGCCTGCTCCGCGCGATAGCTGGAACGCACCAGCGGGCCTGAGACACATTCGCGGAAGCCGCGCGCCAGGCCCCATTCGCGATAGTTCGCGAATTCCCCGGGTGTAACGAAACGCTCGATCGCGAGGTGGTGCACGGTGGGCCGCAGGTACTGGCCGAGGGTCAGGATATCGACGCCGGCCGCACGCAGATCATCCATGCACTCGCCAATCTCGGTGTCCGTTTCGCCGAGGCCGAGCATCAGGCTGCTCTTGGTCAGCACGCCCGGCCGATGTGCCTTGGCGTGAGCGAGCACGGCCAGTGTCTGTTCATAACCGGCGCGCGGATCGCGCACCGGGTGCGTCAGGCGCCGCACGGTCTCGATGTTCTGCGCGAACACTTCGAGTCCGGAATCGACCACGAGTTCTACGTCGCGCAGTACGCCCTGGAAGTCGGGAGTCAGTGCCTCCACGGCCGTGGCCGGCGTGCGCTGCTTGATGGCGCGCACACAGGCCGCGTAGTGCGCAGCGCCGCCGTCCGGCAAATCGTCGCGGTCGACGGAGGTCAGCACCACGTACTTGAGCTTCATGAGTTCGACGCTGGCAGCGACGTTGGCGGGTTCGTCGGCGTCCAGCCAGCCATGCGGATTGCCGGTATCCACTGCGCAAAACCGGCAGGCGCGCGTGCACACGGCCCCCATGACCATGATAGTGGCGGTGCCGGCGTTCCAGCATTCGCCGATGTTCGGGCACTTGGCCTCTTCGCAGACCGTGGCCAGGCGGTGATCGCGCACCGTGCGCCTGACGGCGTCGAACCCGGCGCCCGCAGCCAGCGGCGCCTTGAGCCAGCGCGGTTTGCCGGTGAGCCCGCGCGGATCATGGCTCGCGCGCGCGCGCGCGCCGTCCTTGATGGCGGTGAAACCCTGCGGCGTCAGGTATTTCTCGCCGCTCCGGGGCGCCGTGGTGACGACGGGAATGTTCTTGAATTCGCTCATGTCAGATCAGACCTTGCCCGCATCGTGCGGCATGTCGTTCAGTGCCGCAAGACGCGCGGCCGTGCCGACGTCGCTCCAGGCACCGTCGTACCGTTCGCCGCTGAGGCGGCGCGCCACGATGGCCGAGCGCAGCAGCGGCAGCAGCGGAAAGCGGCCCGGCGTGCAGTGGGCGAACAACCCGGGACGGAACACGCCGATTCCGGAGTAGGTCAGGCGCGGCTCGCCCGTTTCCTCGACCGCGCCGTCGTGCAGCGCGAAGTCGCCGCGCGGATGATGCGCGGGGTTGGGCACCAGCACCAGGTGGGCAAGCGCCTGCGGTGCGATCACCAGCCGCGAGAAATCGAGGCTGGTATAGGTATCGGCGTTGACGACAATGAAGGGCGCATCCCCCAGCAGCGGCAGCGCCTTGAAGATGCCGCCGCCGACTTCGAGCGCATCCGCGGGTTCCTCGCTGTAGTGGATGCGCAAGCCATAACGCTCGCCGCCCCCCAGCGCCGCGCGCAGCTGCGCGCCGTGCCAGGAAAGATTGATCACCACCTCGCGCACCCCGGCGCGTGCAAGCGCCTCGAGGTGCCAGGCGATCAGCGGCTTGCCCCGCACTGCCAGCAGCGGCTTGGGGGTGTGATCGGTCAGGGGACGCAGGCGCTCCCCGCGCCCCGCCGCCAGCACCATGGCCTTCAAGCCGGCACCGCCGCGAGTGCCCGCGCGTTGGCAGCGGCGAGGTGCGGCACGAGCGCGCGCTCCACCCAGGCGCTGAAGCGCTGCAATTCACTGTACCGCGCCGCCGTGTCGCGCACGTAGTCGAGCGTGAGCGGCAGATCGGCCAGATACCCGCTCTTGCCGTCGCGGTACCAGAGGCGCGCGAAGATGCCCAGCACCTTGAGGTGGCGCTGCAGCCCAGCCAGGTCGAACCAGCGCAGGAATTCCTCGCCGCTGACGCCGACGCTGGCGCCAGTGGCGCGCAGCTGCTCGCGATAGGCATCGAGCCAGGCGACGACGCGCGCGCGTGGCCAGGAGATGTAGCAATCCTTGAGGAGCGAGACGAGGTCATAACCGATCGGTCCGGCGAGGGCGTCCTGGAAGTCGATGACGCCCGGACTGCGATCCGGTGTGATCATGAGATTGCGCGAATGGTAGTCGCGGTGGACCAGCACCACCGGCTGGGCCAGCAACTCCCGGATCAGGAATCCGAAGGTCTCAGCGAGCAGCGCCGCCGTTTCCGCGTCCGGCGCGAGCTTGAGGTGGCGAGCGCAAAACCAGTCTGGCAGCAGGCGCATTTCACGCTCGAGCGCTTCGGCATCGTATGGCCGCAGCGCGCGCGCCGCCGCGGCGCCGCGCAGCTGGATCAGCGCCAGCGCGGTCAGTGCCTCGCCGTAGAGTTGATCGGCATCACCACCGGCGCGCAGGCGTGCGAGCATGGGGGTGCTGCCCAGGTCTTCGAGCAACAGCAGGCCGCGAGCGGTGTCGGCGGCTTCGACTTCGGGCACGTGCACGCCGCATTCGCCGAGCAAGCGCGCTACCTGCAGGTACGGGCGGGTGTCCTCCTTTTCGGGCGGCGCATCCATGACGACCCGGGTCGCCCCCGAAGGCTTCCAGACGCGAAAATAGCGGCGGAAGCTCGCATCGGCCGAGGCCGGCTCGAGCCGGCAGTCGCGTGACCAGCCCAGCTCACCGGCCAGCCAGTCCCGAATCAGTGCAATCCGTGCATCATCCATCCGCATTTCACCCTGCAACCGCGCGCCCGGCCGTGATTGGCTAGGGTCAGTGCATATCGCGCCCATTATAATGCCCGGGCCCATGATTGCCCTCCCGCACCGTCGCGTCCGCCCGCATTTTCTGCTGTTGCTATCTGCCTGCGCGGCGCTCGCGCACGCCGCGGACGAGCTTTGCCCGCCGGCGGCCTTGCAGCCGCCGCTGTCGGTCCCCGACGGCGCGATCCGCTGGTCGAGCTGTCACCTCCTCATCGCGGCGAACGGCGACACCGAGCTGAGCGGCGACGTCACCGTCAACATCAGCGGCCGCGAGATGCGCTGCGACCGGCTGAGCTACAACGCGCTCACACAGGAACTCAAGCTCGCCGGCACCGTGCGCTATGAAGACCCGGCGCTGCGCGTCACGGGCGATGCCGGTAACTACGGCGGCGCCGGCGCGCGCTTCACCCATGCGCCGTTCGAACTGCTCCAGCACCCGGGACACGGCGAGGCGGAAGCGGTGTCGACGCCGCAGGCTGATCGGGTGGTGCTCGACCGCGTCACCTACACCACCTGTCCCAAGGGTAAGGCGGACTGGGAATTGCGGGCCCGGCGCATCACGCTCAACACCCGTGCGAAGCGCGGCGTCGGCCGCAGCACCCGCGTGGTGTTCAAGGGCGTGCCAATCCTCTACCTGCCCTGGATTTCTTTTCCTCTGACCGGCGCGCGCCAGACGGGCCTGCTGTTCCCGACGATCGGCAGCTCCTCTCGCAGCGGTGCGACGCTGTCGATTCCC
>JAYTXT010000150.1:0-3042 GCA_043742765.1 Gammaproteobacteria bacterium
GGCAAAGGATGGCTGCAGGTGCCAGTGAATCTTGGTCTTCCCATTCAGCGCGCCGGCCACCCGCCGTGCCTCGTAGTCGGCAACCAGAAGCCGCGCCACCTCATATTCGTCTTTGTAAGCCATGAGCTTGTAGAGTCCAAGCGCAACACCTTCGGTCACCTCGCTCGTCAATTCCTGCGATCGTTCCGCGGCGCGGATCCGTTCGAGAAAGCTAAGGTACGCGCGAGCGTACGCTTCGTCCTGGTATCGCACTAACTCAGCCGACCGAAGGCGAACACGCGCGGCAAACGCACTGGAGAGTCCCAGATTTTTGACCAACCTGTCGAGCGCCGGGTCAAGCGTCACTACTACAGGCCGGTCTGCAGCCCCTCGCAAGCAATCGGCGACGAGCGCTGGCGCCTGGACCACGTACCGGCCCCACCGGAATGCGCGCAGGTTGTTCTCGATGGCGACGCCATTTAGGCGGATGGCGGCCTCGATGCAGGCCAGCGGAAGCGGCAACGCACCCGCCTGATAGGCAGCGCCGACCAGCAGGATGTTGGCCGCCGCTTCGGAGCCGAAAAGTTGCCGTGCGAGCGCAAGAGCCTCGACGTAGACAGGGTCGGGACGCGTCACGGCCTCCAGCCGGCTGCACAGGGTCGCCGTGCCAGGATGGACCCGGGCAATATCCGTCACCGTACCCCCAGTCGGGACCGCATCGGTACACGCAACCAGCACGGTTCGCTCGGCGCCGCAGACGCCCAAGTTGGCACCCTCTGCGGCACAGAGCAGATCGAAGGCTAGAAAGAGATCCGCATCGCCCGCCATGACGCGAGCGGCTCCGTCACGCCGAACCGTCGACACGTGCAGGTGTGAGGTGACCGGGCCAGCCTTTTGGCTTGAGCCGATCTGATCAATTGCTCGGACGTGTCGTCCCGCGAGGCCCGCAGCGACTCCCAGGATCTGGTTGACGGTGATGACGCCCGTGCCGCCGATGCCTGCCATGAACACTGCGAACTCACCCTCGGGCACGATCGGTGTGGGCTCGGCGAGCGTGACCGCGGGCTCGCGCGCTTCAGTGACGCGCCGATCGCGGTCACCCGACACCGTCATGAAGGATGGGCAATCGCCGAGAATACACGAGTAGTCCTGGTTACAGGACGATTGATTGATGCGGGTCTTGCGGCCGAACTCAGTCTCCACTGGCTCGACGCTCAGGCAATTCGACTTGAGGCCGCAATCGCCGCAGCCTTCGCACACACGCTCGTTGATAAGCACCCGCGCGGCCGGCCGTTCGAGCAGGCCACGCTTGCGCAATCGTCGCTTCTCCGCAGCGCACTGTTGATCGTAGAGTAGGACGGTAACTCCTTCCGTCGCGGCGAGCTCGCGTTCTGCGGCCAGGAGCTCGTCGCGATGACACACGCGCACGCTGGGGTCGAACCTAACGTGTCGGTAGCGCTCGGGCTGGTCTGTTGTGATGACTATCCGTCGCACGCCTTCGGCGGCGAGCTGCCGCACCAGATCCTCAACCGAGGCGCCGCCGAAGACGGGTTGCCCTCCGGTCATCGCGACGGCTGAGTTGTAGAGAATCTTGTAAGTGATGTTGACGCGGGCGGCGATCGCAAAGCGGATTGCGAGGCTGCCAGAGTGCGCGAGTGTGCCATCCCCGATATTCTGGAAGATGTGGCGAGTGTTGGTAAAGCGGTGCAGGCCGACCCATTGGGCACCCTCGCCCCCCATCTGGGTGTAGCCTACGACCTCGCCAAAAACCCGGCCCATCCATAAAGTCATGATGTGACAGCCGATGCCGGCTCCGACAATGGCCCCCTCGGGGACCTTCAGCGAGCGATTGTGCGGGCAGCCCGAACAGAAGTACGGCGTGCGCGACTCGGCCAGCGGCTCGGGGCTGCGTGCCATTGGCGCTGGCGCCGACGGCCGATCCAGCCAGCGAGCCAGCGCCAATTGAATCAGATCACTCGACAGCTCGCCGCACGCCGTCATGAGCGTTTCACCACGCGAGTCTCGCTTGCCGATCACTCGCGGGCAGTGCGGTGTCCCGTAGAGCGCGTCCTTCAGAAAGATTTCGAGGAACGGCCGCTTATCCTCGATGACCAGTATTTCCTGGAGGCCCTCGGCGAATTCGCGCGCAATGTCCTGATCGAATGGGTACAGGAGGCCGAGCTTCAGTATCCGAATCCCCGCATCATGCAGTGCGGGCTCTTCGAGACCCATCTGGTGCAGAGCTTCCCGCAGATCGTAGTACGTCTTGCCGCCAACGAGAATGCCGCGGTGTGCAGCCGTCGGGTTGACTACAATGCGGTTGAGACCATTGAGGCGCCCGTACTGCCGGGCGATCTCCAGGCGACCGTACACGATTTCTCGTTCACGTTCGTTCATCGGTCCGCCGGCCTCATTGGCGCGGAACTGCGGCACATGCGCCTGGCCGTCGAATTGCACCTGTGGCAGGACTGGGCGAAAGGACTCTAAACGGATGTCAACGGTTCCAAAGCTGTCCGCCACATCGGACACGAGCTTGAAGCCCACCCACAGACCTGCCGCCCGGGACAGCGCAATCCCGTGAAGTCCGTAGTCGAGCACCTCCTGTACGCTGCCTGGCGCGAGCACAGGCATGTAGAAGCTTGTCAGTATGGTATTGGAATCAGTAGGCAGGATCGTCGAGCGAGGGTGCGGATCATCCCCGGCGACTGCGAGCACACCACCGTTGCGCGCCACGCCGTGAAAGTTCGCGTGGTGGATAGCGTCGGCCGCACGATCTAAACCGGGTGCCTTGCCGAACCAGACACCGAAAACGCCATCGTAGCGCGCGCCCGGAACCTCGTGCAGCAGCTGCGTTCCATAAACGGCGGTCGCTGCCAATTCTTCGTTGAGACCCAGCTGATGGTGCACGCCACCTTCGAGAAAAACTTGCTCATGCCGCTGCAGTTCCAGATCAACGCCGCCAAGCGGCGAGCCCGGGTACCCAGAGATAAAGCCCGCCGTCCGTCGCCCCGCGCGCCTGTCCACCCGGACCTGATCGAGCAGCACTCGAAGCAGCGCCTGCAT
>JAYTXT010000151.1:0-8789 GCA_043742765.1 Gammaproteobacteria bacterium
TTCACATCGAACACCACGTCGACCTGGTCGGGGGATCCCGGTACCGGGTTGGCCTCGAAGTCGGCCTTTTCAACGAACGGCTGCTGCTGCAGGCGTTGCTTGGAGCGCTCCAGCGCGATGTTGGATAGCAGCGCGCCCTCGAGCTGCCGCAGCTCGCGCCGCAGCGTCTCGTCGTTGCTGCGCGTGGTGCCCTTGAAGCTGATCTCGCGCACGTAGACACGGTTGCCCGGGTCGACGAACAGCGACAGCGCAACTTCGCGCTTCGCCTCGTCCAGCGTCGGCACCGGCTCCACCTTGGCGAAGAAGAAGCCTTCGGCGCCCAGCCGGTTCTTGATCAGCTCCTGCGTGGAGGAAATCGTCTTCTGCGAATAGGTCTGGCCCGGGCTCACCAGCACCAGGCGGCGCAGCTGCGCTTCGGGCACCACCAGGTTGCCGGCCAGCTTGACGCTGGAGATCTTGTACACCAAGCCCTCGGTGATGTTCGCGGTAATGAACACGTCGTTCTTGTCGGGCGAGATCGCCACCTGCACCGAGTCGATGCGTGCGTTGGCGTAGCCGCGATCCTGGTAGTAGGTCTGGATCTTTTCCAGATCGCCCTGGAGCGATTCGCGCGAATAGCGGTCATCTTGCTTGTACCAGGAGCTCCAGGTGGGCGTCTTGAGGGTCAGTGTCTCGAGTATGTCCTTGGCCTTGAAGGTCTTGTTGCCGACGATGTTGATCTGGCGGATCTTGGCGCGGCTCCCCTCTTTGATGTCGAGGTTGACGCGCACGCGGTTGTCGGCCAGGTCCTCGACCTTCGAATCGATCGTCACCGCATACTTGCCGCGGCTGTAGTACTGGTCGGTGAGGTACTGCGTCACTTCCTCGAGGGTCGAGCGGTTGAAGGTCTTGCCCGCCGACAAGCCGACGTTGCGGAGCGATTTCTGCAGGTCCTCGGTCTTGATGTCCTTGTTGCCCTTGATCTCGATGCTCTCGAGCGACGGCCGCTCGAGCACGGCGATCACCAGCGTGTTGCCGTCGCGGTTGATCTCGACGTCGCGGAAAAAACCCGTCGCGTACAGTGCGCGCAGCGCTTCACGCACGCGCCGGGCATCGAGCTGATCACCAATGTTGACCGGCAGGTAGTTGAACACCGTGCCTTCGGAGATGCGCTGCAGACCCTCCACCTTGATGTCGCCAACCGTGAACGCGGTGGCGTCGGCCGACTGCGCGCGCACCGCACCACTGCTGGCAAACAAGAGCAACGCTGCGAGACCCGCGCGATAATTCATGCACACACTGCCGTTACTTTAGGGGAGTCAACCAAACTGACGCGAGATGTCGTTATACAGAGCCAGCCCGAGCAGCAGCACCACCAGGGCGATGCCCAGCTGCTGGCCGGCGGCCTGCACGCGCTCGGACAGTGGGCTGCCCTTGAGCCATTCAACGGCCTGTATCACCACCTGGCCGCCATCGAGGATGGGGATCGGCAGCAGGTTCATGAAGCCCAGCGCCAGACTGATCAGCACCAGGAAACCGAGGAAAGCGGCGGCGCCCGCGGACGCCGAATCGCCGGCGAGTTCGGCAATCGTCAGCGGACCGCTCAGGTTCTTGACCGAGACATCGCCGGCGAGCATGCGCCAGAGCATGCGCCCCTGCAGGCTGGTCATGCTCCAGGCTTCACTGCAGGCCATCGTCAGCGCAGCGACCGGTCCGAGCCGGACATGCCGCAGCATCCCCGGCGGATAATTCGGTGAGTGCGACTGGCTCACCTGGATGCGGCCGATGCGCTCGCCATCCTGAACCGCGACGGCGACGGCGACGCGGGTCGCCGCCTCGTGGCCATCGCGCCGGTACTGCACGGCAATCGTATCGCCCGGATGGGCATGCACCAGCGCCACCAGGGCCAGGAAATCGTGCACCGGCTCGCCGTTGACGCTGAATATCTCATCGCCCGCCTGGAGCCCGGCACGTGCGGCGGGTCCGTCAGCGGTAACGGCGCCCAGCACCGGCGGAATCGGCAGCTCCTGGAATTTCAGTCCCAGGCCACCCAGCGCCGCCTCCGGCTCTGACATGGCACGCCGCTCTGCGAGACTGGCAAATTCAAAGCGCGCCTGCCGCTCCCGCCCGTCCGCGCCGCGCACCGTCAGTGACAGTGGCGCACGGCTGGTGACCCCGTCGAGGAGGTTGATCCAGACCTCGCGCTGCGTGCTCACGGGCTGGTCATTGACCGCGACAATCTCGTCGCCAAAGCGCACGCCCGCCCGCGCGGCGGGCGAATCCGCTCGCGCCGCATCCAGCATGGGGCGCAGTTCGGTGCTGCCGGAAACCAGCAACATGCCGGTCAGCAGCAGGATCGCAAACAGGAAATTCGCCGCCGGGCCGGCCAGCAGCACCGCGATGCGCTGCCAGTGTGGGCGGTGGGTGAAAGACTGTGCCAGTTCGGTGGCGGCCACTGGCGCTTCGCGCTCATCCAGCAGCTTGACGTAACCGCCCAGGGGCACAGCCGCGATCACGTATTCGGTGCCGCTCTCGCGCCCGATGCGCTTCCATAACGGGCGCCCGAAGCCCACCGAAAAACGCAGCACCTTGAAGCCGAGCTTGCGGGCCACCCAGTAATGACCGAATTCGTGCACCGTCACCAGGATGCACACGGCGACCACGAACCCGGCCACGGACCAGAGCGAAAAGCTCATGCCTGGGTTCTCCGGGCGGCGGCGCCGAATTCGGCCAGCACGGCGCGCGCGCGTTCACGCGCCGCGGCGTCGGCGCCGAGCACCGCGTCCAGATCCTTCATCGGCCCACCGGGCGCATCACTCATAACCCTGTCAATGACCCCCGGAATATCCCCAAAGTTCAATTGCTTGTCGAGAAACGCCTGCACCGCCACCTCGTCCGCCGCGTTCAGCCAGGTGCAGGCCACGCCCCCGGCCCTGGCGGCCGCCTCGGCCAGCCCCAGGCAGGGAAAGCGCGTGCGATCGGGCGCCCGGAACTCGAGCGAGCCGACCCTGGCCAGATCGAGGAATTCTACACCGGCTGCGATCCGCCCGGGCCACGCCAGGCTTTGGGCGATCGGGGTGCGCATGTCCGGCGACCCCAGCTGCGCCAGGGTGGAGCCGTCGAGGTACTCGACCAGCGAATGCACGATGCTCTGCGGATGCACGACTACCGAGACATCCCGGGGCTCCATGCCGAACAGCACCGTGGCCTCGATCAGCTCCAGGCCCTTGTTCATGAGTGTGGCCGAATCGACGGATATCTTGCGCCCCATGCTCCAGCGCGGGTGGGCGCAGGCCTGCTCGGGGGTGGCGAGCGCCATGGCGCCTGTGGTCCAGTCCAGGAACGGGCCGCCGGAGGCGGTCAGCAGAAGACGGCGCACCCCCGCGGGATGCTCACCGATGCGCGCTCCGGGCGGCAGGCACTGGAAAATCGCATTGTGCTCGCTGTCGATCGGTATCAGGGTCGCGCCGCCGGTCCGCAGCGCCGCCAGAAGCAAGTTACCGGCCATGACCACGGATTCCTTGTTGGCCAGCAGCAACCGCTTCCCCGCCGCCGCCGCCGCCAGGGTCGAGCGCAGGCCCGCCGCCCCGCTGATGGCGGCCATGACCACGGGCGCGGCCCGATCGCGCGCCAGTTCCTCGATGGCTACGGTGCCGGCAGCGACCCGGGTGGCCGAGCCCGCCTCGCGCAACCGCCGCTCGAGCTCGCCCGCGGCCTCTGGCTGCTCCATCGCCGCGACATCGGGTCGGTGCCGCAGGCAAAGCTCGGCCAACCGCCGCGCGTCGCTCCGGGCCGCGAGCGATACAACGCGATAGCTGTCCGGGTGCCGCTCCAGCACGTCGAGCGTGTTGCGGCCGATGCTCCCGGTGGCTCCGAGTATGGCAACACCGATCACGAGGCCACGCCCATCCACAGCAGGCCCATGCACACGACCGGCGTGCAGGCCAGCACGCTGTCGATGCGATCGAGCACGCCGCCATGTCCCGGGAACAGCCGGCCGCTGTCCTTCAGGCCGCTGGCGCGCTTGAACATGCTTTCGGTGAGATCGCCAACCACGGAAAAGGCGGCGCCCGCCAGGCACAGCGGCATGAAACGCCCCGGCGCCAGAGCGAACCAGCGGCTGCCCGCATAGGCCACGAGCGCCGCGAGCGCCATGCCGCCCGCGACGCCTTCCCAGGTCTTGCCCGGCGAAACCTGGGGTGCCAGCTTTACGCGCCCGCAGGCGCTGCCCGCAAAATAAGCGCCGGTGTCCGCGGCAAAAGCCAGCGTCAGCACAAACAGGGCCCACTGCGCCCCATGCGGCCAGATCTCGACCATGCGCGTCAGGGCCACCCAGGTCGGCACCAGCGCGGATATCCCGGCGAGCGCCACCAGCCAGGCGCTCGCTCGCTTCGGCGCGACCAGCAGCCACAGCAGCGCCAGTACCCACCAGCAGACGGCAAGCTGCATGAGCAACGCGAAACCACCGGTATCAGCCAGCAGCACCCGCGCGCTGATGGACAGGAGCGCCACCAGCAGCACGAACCCGAGCCGCGCGGCGCG
Source organism: Gammaproteobacteria bacterium (assembly GCA_043742765.1). Lineage (GTDB taxonomy): Bacteria > Pseudomonadota > Gammaproteobacteria > Steroidobacterales > Steroidobacteraceae > FEN-1191. The sequence goes on from JAYTXT010000151.1 coordinate 4,522, forward strand.
CGGAACTGCGGTGAGAAAGGCCGACCATTCCCACGCACCCCCGGCGATGAACAGGCCGAACAGCGCGCGCGCCGACCAGGCAGGCCCGAACAGCAGCACGCCGATGAGCACGGCGGCGATAACCAGGGCGGTGAAGATTCGCGTGCGCATCAGATCGCGAGCTGCGCGCCCGTCAGCCCGAAGCGCCGCTGACGCCGAGCAAAATGCTGCAACGCCAATTGGAAGTCGGCCGCGGAAAAATCCGGCCATAACGTGTCGGTGAAATACAGTTCGGCATACGCCAGGTTCCAAAGCAGGAAATTGCTGATGCGCTGCTCGCCACCGGTGCGGATGAACAGGTCGGGATCGGGCAACCCCGCCAGCGCCAGGCCAGAGGCAAACTCCGCCTCCGTCAGCTCGCTGCTCTTGAGCTCGCCGCGCTCGCAACGCGCCGCCAGGCGTCGCGCCGCCGCCAGAACATCCTGCCGTCCCCCGTAGCTGACCGCGACCTGCAGGCCCAGCCGCGTGTTCGCGGCCGTGGCCGCGGTCGCCGCCGCGATACGCGCCTGGAGCCGTGCTTCCAGGGCCGCAAGTTCACCAATGAAGCGCAGCCGCACGCCATTGGTCTGCAGCATCGGCAGCTCGGCATCGAGCGCGTCGCAAAACAGGTTCATCAGGCCGGCCACCTCGAGCGCGGGCCGCGCCCAGTTTTCGCTGCTGAAGGCGAACAGCGTCAGCGCCTCGATGCCGTTGCGCGCCGCGGCTTCGATCACCGTACGCACAGGACCCAGACCGGAGTGGTGGCCGGCGCTGCGCTCGCGCCCCTGGCCGAGCGCCCAGCGGCCGTTGCCGTCCATGACGATGGCCACGTGGCGAGGAAGCGGCGGCGCCGCGGCGGCGAGGCCGCTGGGGGACGGATTCATTGCCGGTACCTGGCCCTAGACCTGCAAGATCTCTTTCTCTTTGGCCCCCAACTGCTGATCAATTTCCGCGATGTAGCGGTCGGTCAGCTTCTGGATCTCGTCCTGCGCCTTGCGCTCATCGTCCTGCGAAATTTCCTTTTCCTTGAGCAATTCCTTGACGTCGGTGAGCACATCGCGACGCACATTGCGGACGCTGATCCGCGCGTTTTCAGCGTCATGGCGCACCACCTTGGTGATGTCGCGCCGCCGCTCTTCGGTCAGCGGCGGCAGCGGCACGCGGATCACCATGCCGGCGGTCATCGGCGTCAGCCCCAGGTCGGACTTGTGAATGGCTTTCTCGATCGGCCCAACCATGGTCTTTTCCCAGGGCGAGACCACCAGCGTGCGCGCGTCCTCGACGCTGATATTCGCTATTTGCATCAACGGCACATCGGAGCCGTAGTAATCCACCTTCAGATGCTCCACCAGGCTCGGGTGTGCCCGGCCGGTGCGCATTTTCTTCAGGTCCGCCTGGAACACCTGCACGCATTTGTGCATGCGCACGGTGGCGTCTTTCTTCAGCTCTTCAAGCATGGTCGTACCCTCTCAATACACGCACACGCGCAGAGCCAGCCTGCGAACTGGCGCGCCCATTGCACGAAATACCCATGCGTGAGCGTCACTCATTGGTGACGAGTGTACCAATGTCTTCGCCCTGTGCGACCCGCAACAGGTGGCCGCCCGCGTTGAGATTGAACACCCGCAGCGGCAGGTTGTGGTCACGGCACATGACGATCGCGGTGGCGTCCATCACGTTCAGACGCTCGGTCAGCACCCGATCGAAGGTGAGCCGCGGATAGTGGCGGGCGCTCGGGTCCTTGAGTGGATCGGCCGAATAGATGCCGTCGACCTTGGTGGCCTTGACGAGCAGCTGCGCCTCGATCTCGATGGCGCGCAGCGCCGCGGCCGTGTCGGTGGTGAAGAAGGGATTGCCGGTGCCGGCGGCGAAGATCACCATGCGGCCCTTTTCGAGGTGTCGCACGGCGCGGCGGCGGATGTAGTCCTCGCACACTTCGTTGATGCGGATCGCCGACATCACGCGCGCGTAGACCTTGAGCGATTCGAGCGCGTCCTGCATGGCCAGCGCGTTCATCACGGTCGCCAGCATGCCCATCTGGTCGGCGGTGACGCGATCCATGCCGGCGCGCGCCAGGCCCGCGCCGCGAAAAATATTGCCGCCGCCGAGCACTACCGCGACCTGCGTGCCGAGCGCCTGTACGTCGCGCAACTCGGCGGCAATCCGCTTGATCACGGCCGGATCGATGCCGTAATCGGCCGCGCCCAGCAGCGCCTCGCCCGAGAGTTTCACCAGGATGCGCGCGAAGCGCGGATTACCCTTAGCAGCCGTCATGCGCACCCCCTAAAAAATGCCCCGCATCAGCGGGGCATTGTCGTTTACAGCAACTGCGGCCGCCAGCGACCTCAGCTGCGCCCGGCCGCGCTGACTTGCGCCATCACTTCGGCGACAAAGTCTTCCTGTTTCTTCTCGATACCCGCACCGACTTCGAAACGCTGGAATTCGCGGACGCTCGCGCCTGCCGACTGCAGCAGTTTCTCGACCGTCTGGTCCGGATCCTTCACGAACGGCTGGCCCAGCAGCGTGATTTCGGCGAGCGACTTGCGCAACCGCCCTGCGACCATCTTGGCGGCAATTTCCGGGCTCTTGCCCGCTTGCTGCGCCTGCGCGGTCAAGATCTCGCGTTCCTTTGCCACTTCCGCGGCAGGCACTTCGTCCATGCTGATATAGCGCGGGTTACTCGCCGCGATGTGCATGGCGAGGTCGCGGGCCAGCTCGGCACTCCCCCCTTCGAGCCGCACCAGCACGCCGATGCGCGTGCCGTGCAGGTAGGCGCCCAGCGGGCCAGTGGATTCCACCCGGGAGAAGCGGCGCACCGAGATTTTCTCGCCGATCTTCGCCACCAGCGCGTGGCGGCGCTCGTCGATGTTTTCCCCCGAGCCCAGCTTCGAGGCCACCAGGGCGTCGAGATCAGCGGGCTTCGAGGCCACCGCGCTGCGGGCGACATCAGCCGCGAAGCCGCGGAAATCCTGCTCGCGGGCGACGAAGTCGGTCTCGCAGTTGACCTCGACCATCGCCGCGCTGCGCCCATCGGCAGCGTGCTCGATGGCGATTACGCCTTCGGCGGCTACCCGGGTGGCCTTCTTGTCGGCCTTCGCCAGTCCTTGCTTACGCATCAGCTCGGCGGCGGCATCCATGTTGCCCGAGGTTTCGACCAGCGCCTTCTTGCATTCCATCATGCCCGCACCGGTACGCTCCCGGAGCTGCCGGACGGTGTCAGCCGTGACGCTCATCAGCGCGGACCACGGCGCGCGCCGGTGGCGCCCGGTGCCGGACGGCGGCGCACCGAGGCCGTCGCGCTCGGCGCGGCGGCCACATCGACGGTGTCGTCCAGATCGAGATCGGCGTCGATCACTTCCACCGTGGCGGCCGGCACGGCCGCTGCGGCCACCTCGGCACCAGCGACTGGCGGGGCTGCCACGAGCGCAGGCAGCGGACCACGGCGCACCGGAGCGCTCTTGCGATGACGAACCGGCGCCTGGCGCTGCGGCCGCGCATTGCTGCGGCCAGGCTTGCGGCGCGGATTCCCCTGCTCGTCGAGCTCGACGAATTCGTCTTCGCTGACGGCCATCTGCGGCACCGTGCTCTTGCCCTCGAGCACCGCTTCAGCGGCCGCTCCGGTGTACAGCTGGATCGCGCGCATGGCGTCGTCGTTGCCAGGAATAATGTGATCGATGCCGTCGGGCGTGCAGTTGGTGTCGACGATCGCGACCACCGGAATGCCGAGCTTCTTGGCCTCGTGGATCGCGATGTGCTCGTGGCCGACGTCAACGACGAACAGCACGTCAGGGAGCGCTTCCATGAGCTTGATGCCGCCGAGGCTCTTCTCGAGCTTGATCATCTCGCGGCGCAGCATGGTCGCTTCTTTCTTGCCGCGCTTTTCAATTGCGCCCGAAACTGTAAGTTCTTCGAGATCCGCGAGCCGCTTGATCGACTGCCGCAGGGTCTTGAAATTCGTGAGCATGCCGCCGAGCCACCGCTGGTTCACGTAGGGCATGCCGCAGCGCACCGCATCGGCGGCGATCGAGTCGCGCGCGGAACGCTTGGTGCCCACGAACAGCACGCGCCCGCCGTCGCCGACGACGCGCTTGATGAAGGCCATCGCCTCGACGAACAGCGGCTGGGTCTGTTCGAGATTGATGATATGGATCCGGTTTCGTTCGCCAAAGATGTAGGGAGCCATCTTCGGGTTCCAGAAGCGGGTCTGGTGTCCAAAATGGACGCCCGCTTCCAGCATCTGTCGCATAGAC
>JAYTXT010000152.1:0-4184 GCA_043742765.1 Gammaproteobacteria bacterium
GGAGCGATCTCGTTCCACAGGCTCCGATTGCGCATCGAAGTGTGCGTAAGAACGATATAGCGCTCGATGGCGATGGCCGCACCGATGACCAGTACCACCGCAATCGGGTACATCATCGCACCGCCGCCCTGGAAGAACCGGACAATCATGTTGAAGAAATTCATCATCAGACTCCCATGCCTGAATCCAATCAGTGAAATTAAAGACTAAGCGCCATTTTATGCCAAAGACCTACTTCTCATCCCCGACCGGCAGTGTAGTCGCTGCGCCGGCCGCTGGTGTTGGTGCCGGCGCCGCGGGTACTGCCGCGGCGTCGGGATGCAATGCTGCGAAATAGCGGTTCTGCCTGCGGAAAACCTCGCGATCGACGGGCGCCAGCAGCTCGTCCAGCAGGCTCTTGGGGGGCCGGCCGGCGAATTCTCCGAGATCGGGCCTTTTCCAGGGTACGACGTACATCACATTCGGCAATTCGCGGTTGCCGGTGACCTGGGTGGCACCCAGATCGATCTGGTCATGTGCCCTGGATCTGACCGCGCCGGGCGTCCTGGCGGGCGCTGTGGCGGCCGCGGCCGCCGGGACGCGCCCGGGTGCCGATGCGGCGTTGCCGACCGTGGCGGGCGTTATAGCCGCGCTTGAAGTGGCTACCGCAGGTTCCAGCTCATCGCCATGGCTCGCGGCCGCAACGGCCAGCAACAGCGCTGCTGCCAGGGTTCTCATTTTGCACCTCCGTCAACGACCGCGGCGGGCTCAGCCACGGCAGCGGGCGCTGGCGTGACCGCGGGTGCCGGAGCCTTGATTCCGGTGCGGTGTCGCAATTCGGCGATCCAGCCGCTGACCGGTTTGTCCTCGCCGCTGAGTTGCCGGTACTGCTCCAGCTCCGCAAGTGCGGTCGCTGGATCCGCCAGGTACAGATCGAGCAACACGCCCAGATTCCGGTGCGCCGGAGCGTAGCCAGCGTCGGCCGCAATGGCCTGCGCATAGGCGGCCTTCGCCTCGGCGAATTTTCCGAGCGAGCGCTGCACGAGCCCGAGTGCCGTCCAGGCCACCGCGTTGGCACTGGCGTTCGCGGTGACACGCTGCAGCGCGTCCGCTGCCTCGGCCAGCTTGCCCTCACCCTGCAGCACGATGCCCAGGTTGATCGCCGGCTCGATCAACTGCGGATACTGCAGCTCCATCTGCTTGAAATCGAGCTCCGCATCGGTGGGCTTGCCGCTCAACGCCGCGGCCACCGCGCGCGCAAAATCGCCGACCGCGCCGGCCGGCGGCTCGGTGCCGGCGGGTGCTGCCAGCGTGCGCAGCAGGTCGCACCACAGCTCCGTTTTGGCGTAGCGCGCCGGACTCAATTCAGCCAGCGCCTGGAAACTGCGGCGGACCGATTCGTCGTAGATCCCGTCAACCGTGCGCTTGAGGTTCACTTCGTGGATCGCGATCGCCTGTTCCTCGAACGGAAAGGCCTGCTCCTCCAGCAACGCGTCGAACTGCTCGCGCTCGTCGGCGCTGAGCTGCTTCGGCCGCTCCGATACCAGCAGGTCGCGGCCCAGGGTGCGATACAACTCGGCCATCTCGTAGGTCGCGGCCGTGGTCGTGGCGGCAACGTCGTAGGCCACTACCGCCTTGTAGCCGGCGAGCGCCGCCTCCATGGCCTGCTTCTTGGCCAGCAGTGATTTCTTGAGCGGCGCGCTGAGGCGCACGGCGCGGAATGCGTCACGCGCCGGCTCGGCCAGCGCGAGACGCGCTCCGGCCGCGAGGAAGCGCGTGCGATCGGTGCGCTGCGCGCCGGCGAGCGCATCCGCCTTGATGATTTCGTTGCGCCAGTGGTTCAGGCCCGCGGTGTCGGCGCCCTTGGTCGCCAGCTCGGCGAGGCGTGCGCGCGCCTCCTCGGCATCGGTCACCGGTTGCGGGTAACGCGCCACGAATTGTTCGAGCATGGCTACAGTGCGCGCCGGGTTCCCGGATTTTTCATACAAATCCGCCGCGCGGAGCGTCGCCTCGCGCGCCAGCGCCGCATCTTCGCCTGGTGCGCCGGCGATGCGCTCGAATTCGAGCGCGGCCTGGGCGCCACGCCCGGCCTCGAGGTAGGCGACCGCCAGCTTGCGGGTAATATCGGCAGCGAACTCCGTCTTCGGGTAATCGCGCCGGTAGGCCTCGAGCACCGTGATCGCCGGGTCCCACAGCTTGGCGTTGATGAGCGATGCGGCCGCGTCGTACTGCGCGGTCGGCACCGCCTTCGACGCCGGCGCCACGCTGGCGACGCGCAGGAAGTCGGCCGCCGCACCCGCCTCGTCGCCGGCCTTGCGCTTCGCTTCGCCCTGGCGGTAGACCGCCGCGGCCAGCCGCTCAGTAAGGTCGGCGTACTCGGACGCGCCAGCTTGAGTCGCCAGCAGGGCATGCTGGAAGGCGGGCTCGGACTGCGCATAGGCCGCCTGATCGAACCAGGCCTGACCAATGATCGTCCAGCCGATCCGCTGCTTGGAGGCTTCGACCGGCGGCACGCGCGCCAGCAGCATCTGGGCCAGCTCAATGGCGCGCGGCAGGTCGCGAGCTGCGTACACGTCCTGCGCCGCGCGGGTCAGCACGCCCGCGCTCTCCGGATGCGCCGGGAACAGCTGCGCAAAATGCACGCCTGATTCCATCGCGCGGCTATGAACCACGGCGCGCGCCGCCGGGACTGCCAGGGCTTCCTGCTTCTGCAGCGCGACCAGTGCGGCGTAACCCGCCGCCGCCGAGCGCGCGCCGGCCGGATAGCCATAGGCCGTGTGTTCGTATTCGGTGGCGGCGTCGGCGTACTGCTGGCTCTCAAACAGCGCATCGGCCAGCAGGTAATTGTTTTCCGCCGTATCGGCGTCATCGGGGAACGTGGCCAGCAGTTCACGATACCAGTGTGCCGCCGCCGAGTAGTCCTCGGGCCGTTTCGATTTCTGCGCGCCGGCGTGATAGTACTGGGCCAGATCCTTGAGGTTGGTCTTGAGCTCGGTCACCACTTCGGGGAATGCGCTGCGCTCGCGCGCGTGCCAGAACGGCGCCTTGAAGCCGTAGCTGCGCACGTATTCGGCCTTGCCCTCGACCACCAGGTTGGCGAAACCGCCCTTCGCGTAGGCATCGATCGCCTGGTTCGAGAGCGTCGGCGCGTGTTCATCGACCGGGTCGCGCGCCACGAACGCCCGATAGGTGCCTGCCGCATCCTGGAAGCGTTGCTTCGCCACGTACAGGTCACCCAGCCGCGAATACAGCAGCCAGGCGTAGGGGGTTGGCCCGTGCCCGACCAGCAGCTGGTCGAGCGTCTGCGGCCCCTCGAGGTAGGAGAATGCGATGCTCATGACCCGCAGCGTGTCGTCGGCCAGTTCGCGGTCGGCGCGCGACAGGCTGTCCCAGCGTCGCGGCGCGCCGCTGCTGCGATCGAGCAGCGTACGGTCGAGCAGCATCACGAAGGACTTCAGGCAGGCCTCGTTTTCCGAGTGCTTGAACAGCGACCAGCCGTGCTTGTAGAGGCTCTGCTCGTAGAAAGTCGACGCCAGCGGCCCGCGACTGATGACCTGCTGGTAGGCCGCCTCGGCATCCGCGTAACGCCTGGCAGAGAACAGCAGCTCACCGCGCCGGAAGTGCACCTCGGCAATCTCGCGGGTGGCCGGATAGGCCTTGACGATGCGATCGAGGGTGGCAAGGGCCAGGTCGTTCTGGCCCGTGGTTTCATAGGCGCGCGCCATCTGGTAGAGCACCTGATCATTGCGCGCATAATCGGGATAGGCCTTGAGCAGCGTGCCGTAGAGCCTGATGGCCTCCACGCCCTGCATGTCGAGCTGCGTCACCTCGCTGGACATGCGCTCCAGCTCGTCGGACTCCAGATGCAAATCGCCCAGTCGCCGCAACGCCTCGGCGCGCAGCCGGGCGTCGGTATTCTGCAGGTTAAGGAAGTCGCGGTAGCTCTGCATTGCCTTGGCGGTGCCGCCGCTAACGGCCGCGTCGACGTGCACTTCGATATTGCGCTTGCCCAGATCGCCAATGGTCGCCGTGGTCTTCGCCTGCGACGGGGTCTTGGCGTGTTGCCGCGCCAGGAGCGGCGAGCTCGAGCCTGCGGCCAGGACGGCGGCCAGCACCAGCGCCACGGTGAACCCGGGCCTCATGGCGTCTGGCCTTCCCGCGCCGGCTGCGTGGGCGGCGACGAGATGGCGCGGTCGTAGATTTCG
>JAYTXT010000153.1:0-4070 GCA_043742765.1 Gammaproteobacteria bacterium
CTTCGACCAAGAGATTAAGAGTCTCCTGCTCTACCAACTGAGCTAACGGCCCAAACTAAAAATGGGGTGGACGACGGGATTCGAACCCGCGACAGCCGGAATCACAATCCGGGACTCTACCAGCTGAGCTACGTCCACCATCGATATCGTCTACACGCCGAACCGGTTGGCGCGCCCGGCAGGACTCGAACCTGCGACCACCGGCTTAGAAGGCCGGTGCTCTATCCGCCTGAGCTACGGGCGCCCGGTACTTCCGATATGGTCGGGGCAGCAGGATTTGAACCTGCGACCCTCTGCTCCCAAAGCAGATGCGCTACCAGACTGCGCCATGCCCCGAATAGAAACCCGACCGCACTCGCCTGTGAATTCTAACCCACCCCTGACGGGCCGGGCATCATACGGAACCGCTACTCGTGCGACAATAGCGCAATTCCAGGCTGGGTAGAGTTCATGAACGCGAAAATCATCGATGGCAAGGCTTTGGCCGAGAAAATCAAGGCGCAAGTACGGGTCGCCACGGACGCCCTAGCGGCAGCCGGCAAGCGACGGCCAGGCCTGGCCGTGATCATGGTCGGCGATTCGGCCGCCTCCCAGGTCTATGTGCGCAACAAGCGCCGGTCCTGCGAACAGGCGGGCATCGTTTCCAGCGCCCACGACCTGCCCGCGAGCACCAGCGAGCGCGAGTTGCTGGAGCTCGTCGCCCTGCTCAACGCCGACTCGGCGATCGACGGCATCCTGGTGCAGCTCCCCTTGCCCAAGCAGATCCGCTCCCGCCCGGTGATCGACGCGATTGACCCGTCCAAGGACGTGGACGGCTTCCACCCCTACAACCTCGGCCGGCTCGCCCAGCGTGAGCCGACCCTGCGCTCCTGCACGCCCTACGGGGTGATGCGGCTCCTGGAGAGCATCGGCGCGAAGATCGCCGGCATGGAGGCGGTGGTCGTGGGCGCGTCGAACATCGTCGGCCGGCCCATGCTGCTGGAGTTAGTCCTGGCCGGTGCCACGACCACCATCTGCCACAGCCGCACGCGTGATCTGGGAGCGGTGGTGGCGCGCGCCGACCTGGTGGTCGCGGCGGTGGGCCAGCCCAACATGGTGCGCGGCGAATGGATCAAGCCCGGCGCCATCGTCATCGACGTGGGCATCAACCGGCTCGCCGACGGCACCCTGGTCGGCGACGTGGAATATAAGACGGCCTCGGAGCGCGCGGCCTGGATCACGCCCGTCCCCGGCGGCGTCGGGCCGATGACGGTGGCGATGCTGATGCAGAACACGCTCGAGGCCTACCAGCAGCGCTAGCGCTCGCCGGCGACTAGAAACGGCGGCTCAGGTAGATCGATTCACCGTAGATCGAATAGAAGGTGTTGGGCCAGAGGATGATGGGCTCGCCCGGAATCTTGTTGCGCACCATGTGATCGCCAATGCGCGCGTCGAGGCCGAGATCCCATTTGTTCCAGAGGTCGCGCCACTGGACGCCTGCACCGCCGTACCAGCCGTAGGCGGGGGTCGGTCCGTCATAGCGGCCGACGCCGATAAACAGGCCGGCGGCGAGATGCGGGCCGAACCGGTACCGGTAGTCGAGCGCACGGAGCGCCGCGAACAGCCGGCCGCGGACGTTGTCGAGCTCGATGCGCGTGCCCAGATCATGGTGCCGGTCGAAGGCACGGCGCACGCCGAGCCCCAGGTGCATGCTGCCCTGTGGCGTCTTCACGGCCGGCACCTTGCCGGCGTCCTGCTCATAGTCGAGATGGCTGACGAACATCCCGATATCGACGAATCCCTCGACTTTGCGGCGCCCGGCCGCGCGCGCAGCAGCGCCCATGTCGCCTGAATACTGACTCGCGGTTTCTTCCGCGTTCGCGTTATCGGCGGGCGCTGCGCGTGATTCGCCGCTGAAACGCGCGAAGGCCGCGAGGCGCCCGAACCGATCGCCGTATTCGTCGCGCCCGCCATCCACCCGGGCACCCACCTGGAGCGAGCGCCAGGGGCGCGAGAGGCTCATGGCCAGCTCGTGGCCGCGCTGGTAGCGAACGCCGCTGTACGCTGCGTTCAGCGCCGTGCGGTACTGCAGGTCGAATTGCTGTCCGCGACGGCGTTCCCACACCAGTTCCAGGGCGTGGCTCTGCGCACCGACCGCGTCGCCCTGCTGCCGCCACTGGGCACCCCAGTGTCCAATCACGGTGCCGAAGTTCGTCATGCCGTCCCGGTAGATGTGGTGCACGTACCAGTTGCTCTGCCACTCGGAGAATTCGTACCGCAGCTGCAGGTTGGGACGAAGCTGCGGCAAGTAAAAGCCGGCGGCGATCGCACTGCTTCCGAAGCGCGTGTTCTCGGCATGGAACGTGTCTTCCGCGGCATATTCGATATAGAGCGACATGGGCGTGCGCAGCGGCAGCACCAGGCTGCTCGAGACGGCGAACTGCTGGTTGCCGAACTCCTGGTCGCTGTTAAGCTGCCTGGTGGTGTTTTCGTAGCGCGTGGTATTGATAAAGGCGCGCCAGAGCCCGCCCCAGGAATGCGCTCGCGCACCACCACCGAACTGCAGCAGACGGCTGGCGCCGAGCGACCAGCCCGGCGCCAGTTCCATGTCAAGGTGGAACCCGAACAGCTCCGGGTGCCCGGCGGTAAAGCCATTGTTGAATGCGATACGGCTGGAATAGGACATGCTGGCCAGGAACAGCTCGTAGCGCAGATTCGCGCGCGTCAACGGTTCCACGTTGGAAAGTGTGAACGAGGGCATGGTGGGCGCCGTGGTGCCGATAAGCATCGAACTCATACGGAGCGGCGACCACCAGTGATCGCGGTAGCCCAGGTCGAGCTGCGCACGCTCGCCGCCGAGGCTCAGCATCGTGCCCGTGGGCGTGAAGCGGCCCTGGTAGCCGATGCCGCCCACACTGAGCAGTGCACGGTCGCCAAAGCGCGCGATCCCGCTCGCGTCGGCCTCCCACGCGGTATCCATGGGCGCGCCATGCTGGTCTGGTTGCGCCAGGGCATTGTGTCCGGTGGCGGCGATCTCGATATGCGCGTGGGTCACTGCGGCGGCGGCGAGATATGGAGCGAGGCCGTGACGCACCTGAGTGCACAGCAGTTTGTTGCGTGGGCATACGGCCGGGAGCGCCTCCAGCACTGTGGCAACCCGCACCGGGCGAGTCATCACCGGCACCCCGGCCAGGACCAGGACCCGCTCGACGCGCGACTCCAGTTCGGGCGCCAGATCGAGCGGCAGATAGGCACTCACCCCGGCCGTGGCGCGGCCGGAAGGCGCCAGGGCCAGCAGCACCAGCGGCAAGACGCGCAGCGCCGAACGAACGCCCACAACGCCGACAGGAAAGTTCATGCATTCATGATATCGCACCGGGCTGGGGCGCGGACCGGACTGCTACAATGCTGCAGACCATGCTCAAGATCTGTTATGCGGAGGAACGGGACAAGGATTTCGTTCGCTGGACCGGGAATCTCCTGCGCAGCCTCCTGGTCGATGGCCGCGCTGGCATCGTGAGTCAGAAGGACCAGCCGGATCTCATGCTGGCCAGCATCTGGCGCCGTCACAAGTTTCCGCCAGACCTGTCCGTTGCGCTGGTGACGAACGAGAACTGGCAGGTTTTCCCGCCACATTTTGCGCTGCGCCGCTACCGGGCGGTCATCGGCGTCTGCCCGCCACCGCCCTACCTGTGGGGGGAAGGCCCGCCCGGGCCGTTGCCGTTCATTCAGTACCCATACGAGGCGGTGCATTTTGACCTGCCGATCGACACGCTGTTCGAGCTGCGGGAGCGGCGGCTGCGGATTCCGAAGACTCGCTACTGCTGTTTCGTCGTTTCCAATACCGTGGGTGAGCTGGCGAAGCGGCGCCAGGAAGTGTTCCGGGAGATCAATGCCCGCAGGCCGGTCGATTCCGCGGGGTCCGTCCTCAACAACACTGGGTATCGCGCGCCGCGCGGCGCGGATTTTCTTGACTGGATCGCCCAGTACAAATTCATGATCTGCCTGGAGAACAGCAAGGCACCCGGCCACGTCACCGAGAAGGCGCTGCAGGCGTCGCTGGCCGGCACCATTCCGATCTACGATGGCGG
>JAYTXT010000154.1:0-4884 GCA_043742765.1 Gammaproteobacteria bacterium
GCTCATCAACCGGCCCAAATCCTTTGGCGATGAGGCCCTGCCCTCCGGCAACGGCGTCGCCGCCGTGGTGCTGCAAAGGTACGGCTACCTGCTCGGCGAGACGCGCTACCTCAGCGCGGCTGAGCGCACCTTGCGTGCCGCCTGGGCCGTGCTCCGGGAATATCCGTCTGGCCACGCCGGCCTGCTCGAGGCGTTGGAGGAATACCTGCACGCGCCGGTGTTGGTGATCCTGCGCGGACCGACGGAAGTGATCGAACCCTGGCGCGCTCAGCTGGCCGCCGTTTATGTGCCGGGGCGCATCGTGCTGGCTGTGCCGGGCGATGCCACCGAGCTGCCGCCCGCCATCGCGGAAAAACCGGCGCCCGCAGGTGGCGCTGGCTATGTCTGCCGCGGCAGCCAGTGTTCAGCGCCGCTGACTACGTTGCCAGCGCTGGTGGCGGAGCTGGCGCGCTGATTTAATAGGACTGTGATGGCGAATCACGACGACCACGACGACGACCACGACCACGGCGCGTTCAGCGAACTTGGCGAGATGGAGCTGCGCGTGCGCGCCCTGCAGTCGGTGCTGACGGAAAAGGGCTATATCGACCCGGCGGCGCTTGACGTCCTGATCGACACCTACCAGACCCGTATCGGTCCGCGTAACGGCGCGCGTGTCGTCGCCCGGGCCTGGCTCGATCCCGCATTCCGCGACTGGCTGCAGCGCGACGCCACGGCGGCCATTGCCTCGCTCGGCTACGCCGGCCGGCAGAGCGAACACATGGTCGCCGTCGAGAACACCGATACGCAACACAACCTCGTGGTCTGCACGCTGTGCAGCTGCTATCCCTGGGCGGTGCTGGGGCTCCCGCCCACCTGGTACAAGAGCGCGCCCTACCGCTCGCGCGCGGTGCGCGATCCGCATGGGGTACTGCGCGATTTTGGCGTCACGCTGCCCGATTCCATGGAGGTGCGCGTCTGGGATTCAACCGCCGAGGTGCGCTATATGGTCATACCGCGCCGCCCGGAGGGCACCGCAGGCTGGAGCGAGGAGCAGCTCGCTGCGCTGGTCACGCGCGACTCCATGATCGGCACCGCTCTGGCGAAGCGCCCGCAGGCCGCGCCGTGAGCTACCAGAGTCACGCGGACCTGGGTGGTAAGTGCGGCTACGGCCCGGTGGTGCCGGAGCCCGAAGGCGAGCTGTTTCACGCTACGTGGGAACCGCAGGCGCTGGCATTGACGCTGGCGATGGGCGCGACCGGCGCCTGGAACATCGATGAGACGCGCAGCGCGCGCGAGACGCTGCCCGACTACGCCAAATCGAGCTACTACGCGATCTGGGTCAAGGGGCTGGAAAAACTTCTGCTCGAGCGCGGGCTCGTCGAACCCGCGGAGCTTGCCGGGCGACGCCCGCACGGCCTTCCTCGGCCACTCCCGCGCGTGCTGCGCGCGGCTGATGTCGCCGCGACGCTGGCGCGCGGCGCATCTACGCTGCGCCGGGCCACGACGCCGGCGAAATTTGTCATCGGCGACTGGGTGCGACCGCGGAGCGATGAAGTGCCGCATCACACGCGGCTCCCGGGCTACGTGCGCGGCAGGCTTGGCCGCATCGAGCAGGTTCGCGGCACTCACGTGTACGCCGACAGCAACGCCCAGAACCTGGGCGAACGGCCGCAGTGGCTGTACACGGTGGTGTTCGCGGGCAGCGAATTGTGGGGCAAAGACGCAACCGAAGGCCTGAGGGTCTCGGTCGATGCCTGGGAGCCCTACCTGAAGCGGGCGGCATGAGTGGTTCCCTGCCCGCCACTCCGGGCCAGCCGCTGGGCGCTGAGGGCCCGGTGTTTCGCGAGCCGTGGGAAGCGCAGGCTTTCGCGACCACGTTGCTGCTGCACGAGCGCGGCCTGTTCAGCTGGAGCGAATGGGCCGCGGCGATAGCGCGCCAGATCAACGCCGCGCAGGCCGTCGGCGAAGCCGATCTGGGCGACACCTATTATCACCACTGGCTCGCGGCGCTCGAGTCGCTCGTTGCCGCCAAGGGCGCCAGCTCCGACGAGGAATTCCGCCGTTACCGGCAGGCCTGGGACCACGCGGCACACCGCACACCGCACGGGCAACCCATCGCGCTGGTACCAGGCGATTTCAGCGCCGGCGGCTAGGGAACCGGCCCGCCCGCCGGACAGATCTGCCCGCCGCTTCACAGTCTGCCGGGCCCGCTGGGGTATAGATTCCCCCCCGTGGCATCCCGCAATCAGTAATTCTTAAGCATCGCGGCCTTATGCTCGCCACACAGGAGAGCGTACCGATGGTCAAGTTCGCGATCCGGATGGGCTGGGCGCTCACGCTGCAGCTGTGGACGTGCTCGCCGACCGGCGCCGCGCCACCAGACTACTCAATCGTGCTCATCGACACTGCGACCAGCCCTGACAACGACGCTGTCGACGCCAATGGCCGCGGACAGTCCACCGGCTTCACACCGACGCCCTACGGCACCGCCAGTCACGCTTATCTTCATGAACAAGGCGCCGACACCGACCTCGGCACCCTCGGCGGCGCCTTTAGCGTCGGCCAGGCCAGCAACGGCGAAGGCCAGGTGACCGGCGGCGCAGCGCTGGCCAACCAGGCCGGTGGGCATGCATTTTTGTACACCCACGGCGCCATGATGGATCTGGGCACATTGGGCGGCACCATCAGCTACGGCGTGGCTATCAATGAGGTCGGCGAAGTGGCCGGCATCGCCGCCACGGCCGGCAACACCACAATCCGCGCGTTTGTCTATGCCCACGGCTCGCTGATCGACCTGGGCACGCTGGGCGGTGGCAACAGTTCACCCAGTGCCATCAACGAGCGCGGTGAGGTCGCTGGCGTCGCCGCGACGGCCGGCAATTCAGCACTGCACGCCTTCCTCTATCGCCAGGGCGCCATGCGTGATCTGGGCACCCTGGGCGGCGCGAACAGCCAGGGCAACGCACTCAATTTGCACGGCGAGGTGACCGGCAGTTCCGAAGTAGCCAGAGACGATGCCATGCACGCCTTCCTGTACCGCCCGGGCTACGGCATGGTCGACCTGAATGGCGCGCTGACAGCTCAGCTCAGGGCCGCGGGCCTGCGCTTGACCAGCGGCGTCGCGATCGACGACCGGGGCGCCATCCGCGCCCTGGGGAGCGACGGCCGCTACTACTTGCTCATGCCCCGCGACACCACGCCCGCCGCGGCGCGATTCTAGACGCCACCGTTCCCGCGGCGCACTCCGGTCTGCACGCGCCGCACTTCGATCATCGGAGTCTCCGATGGATTCACGTTACCAAGGTACCCGCAGCGGCGGCGCGGCGGCAAGTGCCTCTGGGGCCGGCTGCCTGACCGATCTACCACGCATGAGCGACGATGAGTTCCTCGCTGCGCTCGAAGCGAACACGCTGCCCGAGGCGTACTTCGATCACGCCGCGCACGTACGCGCAGGTTACCTTTATCTGCGTCGGCTCCCGTTTCCGCAGGCAACCGCCGCCATGTGCGCGGCGGCAATCAAGCCCGGCCGGCACCGCAACGCCGCGGCGAGCGCGGGCAGGCGCCGCTGCGCGGGCAGATGATGCCGGCCGGCGTGGCCAGGGCATCGAGGATCCAGTGTATGTTCAGGACCTGCGCTACCGAACGCAGGGCGTCTGCCGCCGCCGACGCAATCGGCGCGTCGCCGCCGCCGCGCGCGCAGTTCTCGGCCACCAGCGCCACGATGCCGTCGGCGTCGTAGCCCTGCGCCTCGAGCGCCGGCGCCAGGTCCACCCCCACCGACTGCACATGCACGGCGCGCGCGGCGTCGCGCGTGACCACGGAATGGCAGCAGTACAGGCGGGCACGCTTGCCGTCCTGCATGACCGAGATCTGCGAGCGGGGCTGGTGGCTGGCCGACTTCGCGGGTGACTGTTCCAGCAGGTGAAATACCGCCCAGCGCGGACAGGGGTCTGAGACCAGGCTCATGTTGCCCCAGGGAAGCGGAATGCCGTTGCCGCGATACACCGCGCGCAGGAACCCGGGCGGATAGGCGTCGAAATAGTGCCAGTAGCGATACGGTGACACTGCGGTCATGCGCCGCATCACCACCGCCGTGGTGACGCCGAGCTTGCGGCACGCCGACAGCCGATGCGCCTCGCGACCCAGGAAGCGACGGAACGGCACGCGCGGGCACAGCAGCGCGCCGGCGAAAAAGCTGCACTCGAAATCGCGCCAGGCATAGAGCACGTCCTGCGCGCCCATGCCACCGGCGCCTGCGACCCCGGGCGGCGCCTCGGCCTCCACGCTCCAGCTGGCGGCGCGCGGCGAAACCAGCCCGTCGCCGTTGTGCAGCAGCTTGTGGCCGATGAAATACGCCAGCTCATAGCGCAGCCGCTCTTCCTGCGCGCGCAGCTGACGGTTGATCAGCACCGTGTCGGGAGATTCGAAGCGCGAGCGCAGCAGCGGCGCTGCCGGGCCCGCACGCTCGGGGTCGAACCAGCGGACCTGCAGGCCCAGCTGCCGGCAGATGCCCTGCAGGCGCTCGAGGGACAGCGGCAGCTCGCGTTTGCCGACCGACTCGGCCGCGCGCTCGATATCGGGAAAATCGTTGTGATGGGTTTCCTGCCAGACGCGGATCAGCAGCTGTGCGAACTGCCGGCCCGTGGTGCCGGTCTGCGAGAGAAGCTCGGGCAGCGCGTTCTGCAGCAGCGCGTGCGAGAACAGGAAGGCCGGCTCGAGCGGCATCGCCTCGAGGCCGCCGCGTTCGCGCCGCGCCGGCGCGACCTCGACCGCGGTGTTCTCATCGAGAAACCACCGTGCGTCCTTGCCAAACAGCCCCGCCAACATGACCAGCAGCTCCGCGGAGGGCATGCGCTTGCCGTTCTCGATCATGCTGAGGTAGGAGACCGACGGCGCGGCGTC
>JAYTXT010000155.1:0-5833 GCA_043742765.1 Gammaproteobacteria bacterium
ATTGCATGAGCGTTGACCGTTGCGACCGGCTTGGACGCCACCGCACCCTTGGCCGCCTGCTCGCCCTTAGGTGCGCAGCCCGCCACCAGAGTGAGCGCAATGATCGCTGAACATCTGACCATATTCATATTGATTCTCATAAGGTTACAAGACTAACTTAAGAAACGTCTTCAGGCGCCATGGTACTCAAGACCAGTGCGTGTATGTCGCTGTCCATGAGGTCGGCAAGCACATCGTGCACCAGCCTGTGCCGCTGCAGGAGCGACTTCCCGGAAAACAGCTCAGACACGATCACGAGTTTAAAGTGCCCCTTGCCGCCGCCACCGGCATGACCGATGTGGGCCGCACTGTCATCGCGAATCTCGAGCAGGACAGGATGGAGCGCATCCTGCACCACCGTGCGGATTCGTTCAACCCGGGAACTGAGCGGCGGCGCCTGGGTCATGAGCCGGTTTTCCCGGTAGCGGCCCCGGGGCGCCCGTGCAGCCACAGAGCCTGACCCATGGCCAGCGCCATCAGCGCGATCGTCAGCCCGAAGACCTTGAAGTAGACCCAGGCCTGCTCACTCGCGTAGTGCGCCACGTACAGGTTCAGGGCGCCGAGCAACAGGTAGGCAAGCACCCAGACTTGGTTGACGCGCAGCCAACGCTCGCGCGGCAGGTTGGTACCGGGCGTGAGCGCAGGCTCGAGGAGTCGCTGCACGAGCGGCATCCGGCCGATCCATTGGCTGCCGAGGAAAGCCAGAGCCATGAGCCACAGCAGCAGCGTGGGTTTGATCTTTAAAAAGCGGGGATCGTGAAACGCCAGGGTCGCGCTGCCGAACACCAACACCAGCACGGTGCTGAGCGCGTGCATGGGCGAGACGCGGCGCACGCGCAGGTAGTCGAACCCCGCCAGCAGCACCATGGCGCCCATCAGTACCGCCGTGGCCAGGTAGATGCCGCGGAAATGGTAGGCCAGCATGAAGAGGGCCAGCGGCAGGAAGTTCAGGGCGGCTTGCATCGGACGGTGGTTCCTTAGGGCAGGCAGGGGCCTTGCGGCACAGGGCCCGCTGGGGCCGCGTATATTAGCCGCTTGAGCCAGTATTTCGAATTGCATCCGCAGAACCCGCAGCTCCGGCTCATCCGGCAGGCTGTGCAGATCCTGCGCGATGGCGGCCTGATCGCCTATCCGACCGACAGCTGCTACGCCCTGGGCTGTCATATCGGGGACAGCGAGGCCCTGGAACGCATCAGACGGCTCCGCCAGGCGGACAAGCACCATCACTTCACCCTGGTGTGCCGTGACCTGGCCGAGATTGCCCGCTACGCCCGCGTCGACACCTGGCAGTTCCGCTTGCTCAAGTCCGCCACCCCCGGGCCGTTTACCTTCCTGTTGCCGGCTACGCGTGAAACGCCGCGCCGCCTGCAGCATCCGCAGCGACGCACCATCGGTATCCGGATTCCGGACCACGTGGTGCCACGGCTCCTGCTGGCTGAACTGGGCGAGCCGATCATGAGTTCGACGCTGCTGCTGCCAGGCGAAACCGTGCCCCTCACTGACGGACAGGAGATCCGCGCCCGGCTCGAGCATCAGATCGACGCCGTGCTCGATTCGGGAAACTGCGGCCTGGAACCCACGACGGTGGTGGATCTGGCGGCTTCACCACCGGTGATTCTGCGCCAGGGGCGCGGCCAACTGCCCGGATTCAGCAAGCACGGAGCCTGAGACGGGCAGAGCGGCGGCCCGTATAATGCCGGCGGATGAGTTCTGCTCCGCAAGCCCGGCGCGTGTTATCCGGTATGCGCCCGACCGGCCAGCTGCACCTGGGCAATTACCACGGCGCGCTGCGTAACTGGGTCGACCTGCAATACCAGTACGAGTGTTACTTCTTCGTCGCCGACTGGCACGCCCTGACCACGGGTTATGACAACACGGCCGAGCTTCCGGAGATGATCCACGAAATGGTCATCGATTGGCTGGCTGCCGGATTGAACCCGGGCGTGGCGACGCTGTTCGTGCAGTCGCACGTGCCCGAGCACGCCGAACTCCATCTGCTGCTGTCCATGATCACCCCACTGGGCTGGCTCGAGCGGGTGCCCAGTTACAAGGACCAGCAGGAGCAGCTGCGCGAGAAAGACCTGGCAACCTACGGGTTCCTGGGCTACCCGTTGCTGCAGAGCGCCGACATCCTGATCTACCGCCCCTACGGAATACCGGTCGGCGAAGACCAGGTGGCGCACGTGGAATTCACCCGCGAAGTCGCGCGGCGTTTCAATAACCTCTACGGGCAGGAGCCGGATTTCGAAGCCAAGTCCGAACGCGCGGTAAAGGAGCTTGGCGGGCGCAACATCACGCTGTACCGGCAGCTGCGCAAGCAATTCCAGGAGAAGGGCGACCTAAGCGCGCTCGAACGGGCCCGCAACCTGGTGAGCGGCAACACCCGTATCACGGTCGCCGACCGCGAACGGCTCCTGGGCTATCTGGAGGGCAGCAGCGTGAGCATCCTGCCTGAACCGCAGGCCCTGCTCACCGCCACGCCCAAGGTGCCCGGGCTCGATGGGCGCAAGATGTCCAAGTCCTACGGCAACACCATCGGCCTGCGGGAAGACCCGGACAGCGTGGTGCGCAAGCTCAAGGGCATGCAGACCGATCCGGCACGTGTGCGGCGGACGGATCCGGGCGACCCGGCGAAATGCCCGGTATTCGAGCTGCATTGCATTTACTCGGACGAGGCCACGCGCGAGTGGGCGAGCGCCGGCTGCCGCAGCGCCGGCATCGGTTGCCTCGAGTGCAAGCAGCCACTGATCGACAAGGTGGTTGCGGAGGTCACGGGCATGCGCGAGCGCGCGAAAGACTTCCAGGACAACCCCGATCTGGTTAAGAATCTGGTCGCCGAGGGCGCCGAAAAGGCCCGCGAGTCGGCGCGGCACACGCTCGATGATGTGCGCCGGGCCATGCATCTGCGAAACGAATGACCAAACCGGATCTGAAAGTCGTGGTCTCCAACCCGCCGCCGCCAGTGGTGATTGCGAGCGCGCCCGAGCAGGCCGAGATGCCCTTCGCCATCGTCAATGGCGAGCCGCTGACGCACCTGCCGCGCGACCTGTACATTCCGCCGCAGGCGCTCGAGGTGTTCCTCGAGGCCTTCGAGGGCCCGCTCGACCTGCTGCTCTACCTGATCCGCCGGCAGAACCTCGACGTGCTCGATATCCCGATCGCCGAGATCACGCGCCAGTACATGCGCTACATCGAGCTGATGCAGGACCTGCAGCTCGAGCTGGCCGGCGAATACCTGGTGATGGCGGCCACGCTTGCCGAGATCAAATCCCGCATGCTGCTGCCGCGCCCCGCCAGCGCCGCCGATGGCGAAGAGGACCCGCGCGCCGAACTGGTGCGCCGCTTGCAGGAATACGAGCGCTTCAAGCGCGCCGCCAGCGACGTCGAGCAGCTCACGCGCCTGGAGCGTGATGTGTTTCAGGCCAGCGCCGAGCTGCGCGACCGGCCGCTGGCGCGGGTACTCCCACAAGTTACGCTGCGCGAAATGCTGCTGGCCTTCCGCGACGTGGCCACGCGCTCGCAGATGTTTGCCCACCATCACGTGCAGCGCGAACCGCTGTCGGTGCGCGAGCGCATGAGCAACGTGCTGGCGGCGCTGGAGCCGGGAGAATTCGTCGATTTCGTACGCCTGTTCACCGCGGAGGAGGGCCGCATGGGCGTCACCGTGACCTTCGTGGCGATCCTCGAGCTGCTGCGCGAAGGCCTGGTTGAAATCGTGCAGACCGAGGCCCTGGCGCCGCTCCACGTGCGCCGCGCGCCGCCAGTGCGTACACTGCAGCTGGTGCCCGGCCTTGATCAGGAACAACCTCCGAGCAGCCCATGAACGAGCAGTACATCAAGAATGTCGTGGAAGCCGGCCTGCTGGCCGCGGGCCGCTCGCTGGGGCTCGATGAGCTGGCGGCACTGTTCGGCGAAACCGACCGTCCCGGTACCGCGGCGATACGCGCCAGCCTCGCCGTGCTCGAGCACGAATACGCCACGCGGGGCCTCGAGCTCAAGGAAACCGCCAGCGGCGTGCGTATCCAGGTGCGGCGCGAATTCGCCACCGAAGTCTCGCGGCTGTGGCCCGAGCGACCGCAGCGCTATTCGCGCGCGCTGCTGGAAACGCTGGCGCTGATCGCCTACCGGCAGCCGATCACACGTGCGGAGATCGAGGCGGTGCGCGGCGTCGCCGTGAACCCCAACATCACCCGCACGCTCCTTGAACGCAACTGGGTGCGGGTGGTCGGCCATCGCGAACTCCCGGGCCGGCCCGAACTGCTCGGCACCACGCGCGAGTTTCTCGACTACTTCGGCCTGCGCAGCGTCGATGAGCTGCCGCCGCTGGCCCAGCTGCGTGGCCTTGATGAAATCGACCCACAGCTCGCGCTCCCGGTGGGCCTGGAAAGCCCCGCAGCCGAGGCAGCCAACGGCGCTACCGCAGACACCGATGCCGAGGCGTCGCGGGTGGCTGCGGCCATGCTGAGCGATGACGCAGGCGACCCCGACGACGAGCCCGGCAACTCGCCCGAGTTATCCGCAGCTGTGGCAGGGCTGGTTGCAGCCGGCCCGACAGTCGAAGACTGAACCAAGATGGCTCGCGCGCTGGAGCCCGAGCGCCTGCAGAAGGTGCTGTCCCGCTTAGGAGTGGCCTCGCGCCGCGAAGCTGAGCAGTGGATCAAGGCCGGCCGCCTGTCGATCAACGGCCGGGCAGCGAACCTCGGCGACAAGGTCGATCGCAGCGACCAACTGCGGCTCGACGGCCGCATGATCCGCCAGAGCCGCACCGAGCCCGAGCGGCCGGTGCTGCTCTGCCACCGCTCACCTGGTATTGCGCTGCTGCCCAACGCCGCTGGCGCCGAATCCCTGGCGTCGCAACTGCCGCGACGCACCGGGCAGCGTTTCATGAGCATCAGCCCGCTGCCGCTGGTGGACGGTGGGCTCGAACTCCTCACCGCCGATGGCGAACTGGCCGGGCGCCTGCAGCGCGCGGTGCGCGCGCAGACCGTGGTGTTCAGCCTGCGGGTACGCGGTGAACTGACACCCGAGCAGGAGGCCGGCATCAGGGCAGGAGAGCTCGATCGCGGCAGCAACCTCACCGTGCTGAATATCGCCGCGGCGGGCGGTACCGGCAGCAATCATTGGTACCAGATCGATACGCTGGGCGCGAGCGGCAACGATCTGCGCCAGGTTCTGGAACGTCAAGCCGTCGCGGTCAGCCGCCTGCTGCGGATCCGGCTCGGTAGCCTGCAACTGGAACGCTCGCTACCCCGCGGCCGCTGGCGCGAGTTGCTGCCCGAAGAAATCGCCGCGCTCCTCAAGCCCGTGGCGCCGGGGACGGCTGACGCGCCGCCTGGCAATCCAGACTCTGGCCCGTGACGCCGCGGCTGGCGGGCCCCAGCAGCCACAGATAAGGGCCAAGTATCGACGCCGGCTCGGGCAGCAGCGCCGCATCCTCGCCCGGAAACGCCTGACGCCGCATGCGGGTGCGCGTCGAGCCAGGATTCACCGCATTGACACGCACCGGCGAATTCCCAGACAACTCGTCGGCGAGCACCTGACTCAGACCCTCGACGCCGAATTTTGAAACGGCATAGGCGCCCCAATTGGCGCGGCCGCGACGGCCGACACCGCTCGAGGTGAAGATCACTGAAGCATCGGCCGAGGCCCGCAGGGCCGGCAGCAGTACCTGCGTGAGCGCAAAGGCGGCAGTCAGGTTGACGTGCAGCACCCGACACCAGTTCAGCATATCGGCGTGCTCTATCGGCGCCACGGTGCCCAGCAGGGCGGCGTTGTGCACCAGGCCATCGAGCCG
>JAYTXT010000156.1:0-7509 GCA_043742765.1 Gammaproteobacteria bacterium
CAAAACTGCGGGCCAGCGGCGCTTGGACCGTGCTCGCGCACGCCGCGTGGGTGCAGACCGCGACGGAATGGCCCCACGACCTTGGGCTGTCGCTCGAGCAGCTTGGCATCAGTGCCGGCGGCCTCCAGGGCACTGTGTATTTGGAGCACGGCCAATACCTGCATCTGGGCTTCGATCTGAAACTCGGAGCCGATCCACCCTGGTCGCTCAGCGAACTGCGCAAGATCCGCTTCGGCGAGAAGAATTACTTCGACCACCCCGGCTTTGGGGTAATCGCCATCGTCAACCCGGCGCGCGGTGCGGGCTAGGGCCGGGAGGCGCTTCAGCGCGGCGCCCATGCTGCCGATAGCAGCCTGACATGCACCAGTTCGACATCATCGTGATCGGCAGCGGCCCTGCCGGCGAAGGCGCGGCCATGATGGCCACGAAGAACCGCCAGCGCGTCGCCGTCATCGAGCGCCACGCCGAAGTCGGCGGCGGCTGCACCCACTGGGGGACAATTCCCAGCAAGGCGTTGCGGCACGCGGTCAAGACCCTGAGCGACGCCCGGCGTGATCCATTGCTCAAGTCGCTCCGCGCGCAACTGCACCTGGAGCTGCCGCAGCTCCTGACGGCCGCCAAGGGCGTGGTGGAATCGCAAGTGGCGAGCCGCCGACGCTTCTACGACCGCAACCACGTGCCCGTCTACGGCGGCTCGGCGTGGTTCCTCGACGAGCACACGGTGGAAATACGCCCGCAGTCCGGCGAGCCGCTGCGCATCAAGGGCGCGCAGATCATCATTGCGGCCGGCTCGCGTCCCTACCATCCGCCCGAGCTCGATTTCAGCCACCCGCGCGTGCGCGACAGCGACAGCGTGCTGCGTTATGACGCCAGTCCGTTCGCGGTGACGATCTTCGGCGCCGGCGTAATCGGCTGCGAATACGCCTCGATCTTCCTGAGCCTCGGCTGCAAAGTCACACTCATCAACACCCAGGACCGGTTGCTGTCGTTTCTCGACGACGAAATCGCCGAGGCGCTTTCCTATCACCTGCACGAGCAGGGCGGCGTGATCCGCCACAACGAGCAGTTCGCGGCGCTCGAGCCGCGCGCCAATGACGTGGTGCTGCATCTGCAATCGGGGCGCAAGATAAAATCCGACCTGCTGCTGTGGGCCAACGGCCGCACCGGCAACAGCGACGGCATGAACCTCGAGGCCATCGGTCTCGCCGGTAATTCACGCGGCCAGCTCGCCGTCAACGAGCACTACCAGAGCTCGCTCCCCCATGTTTACGCCGTCGGCGACATCGCCGGCCCGCCGGGCCTCGCCAGCGCCGGCTATGTGCAGGGGTGCCGCGCCGTGCAACACATACTCGACCCAGCGCAGCCCCCGCTGCGGCTCGATCTGGTGCCGAGCGGCATCTATACGCTGCCGGAAATTTCCTCGGTGGGCCTCAGCGAGCGCGATTTGCTCGCGCGCAAGATTCCTTACGAAGTCGGGCAAGCCAGCTTCAAGAACCTGGCGCGCGCACAGATGACCGACGAGAAGATCGGCATGCTGAAGCTCCTGTTCCACACCGAAACGCTCCAGGTGCTGGGCGTGCACTGCTTCGGCGACGGCGCGGCGGAGATCGTCCACATCGGCCAGACCGTCATGGCCAGCACCGACCTGAACAACATACGCTACTTCACCAACGCGACCTTCAACTACCCCACCATGGCTGAGGCCTACCGGGTCGCGGCCTACAACGGCCTCAACCGCCTGACCTGACGCGATCCGCCGCCGACCCCCTTCGCCCGGCACCTGTTGCACGGGCAGCACGTCCATCGGTGTGCCGCTTCAGGCAAAGTCCTTGCTGCCAGCCGTAACGATACGCCCGGCCAGATCGGCGCGCGCGCGCAGCAACGCCCGCTCGGCGCCCCGCAGGAGATTCTCAGGCTGGAGCTTGGGCGCGGGCTTGAGCGTAGCCACGCAGCCACTCACGGCCACGTATTTGCCGGGAGCCGCACGCGGATGGTGGATGCGCTGCTCCAGAACCCGCTGCGTGATCATGTGGGCGAAGCCATCGAGATTCGCGGCCTCGGTGCTGCGGGCCAGCGCTACCAGGGTGCCGCCCTCCCAGCGCGCCACCAGGTCGGAACCGCGGCGGAAGCAGGCACTGATGACGCCGGCCAGACGGCGGATGCAGGCATCGCCCGCCTGACGCCCGAAAGTATCGTTGTAGGTTCCCAGCGCCACGAAATCGAACATCAGTACGCTCACGGGACGGTCCTCGCGCAGTGCGTTCTGCCAGTCGTGGCGCAGCAGTTCCTCAAAATACCCGCGCGTATACAGTCCCGTGAGCCGATCTTCGCGCATCCAGGCCGGCAGGCCGCCGGCGGCGGCGCGCGCGCCGGCGGCGCGCTCGCGCTCGCCGACGTCGCGGTGGAAACCCACGAAATGCGTCACCGCGCCGGTAGCGTCGCGGATTGGTTCGAGGTAAACCTCGTTCCAGAACTGCGTCCCGTCCTTGCGATAGTTGCGCAGCAGCGCGCGCGTGCCGGTGCCCTGGCTCAGCGCCGAGCGCAGCCGCACCCGGCCTTCCTGTTCGCGATCGCTCCCCTGGAGCCGCCGCAAATCGCCGCCCAGCAATTCATCGGCCGCGAAACCCGTCAGCCGCTCGAAGGCCGCATTAACATAGACCACCGGATGATCGACCGCCCCGGCGGCGCAGATCACGATGCCTTCGGGCGCGGCATCGATCACGCCGCGGAGAAACTCCGTGGTCCACTGGTGCTGCATATTCAAGTGAATTTCAGCGCCGGTGGCTGTACGCACTGCTCGAGAGATTGACGGCAGACGCGCCAGTGAGCTGAAGCCAGGAGCGAGCCGCGGTCCGGTTGCGCGTGGCTGCGCAAGCGGGCCTGGCGCATATGCGCGGCCGGATCGGGCGCCACACGCAGCTCCGCCAGCAGCCGCAGCACGTTCGGGCGCGAGTTGCACACCGGCAGCACGTCGCACCCCGCCGCCAGCGCCTGCGCGGCGCGCGCGAGTATGTCGCCGCAGCTGGCGGCGCCGGCCATCGACAGATCGTCGGCAAACACCGTGCCGGAAAACCGCAGTTCGCCGCGCAGCACAGAGCCGATCCAGCGCTGCGACAGGCTCGCCGGCTGCGTATCCACCTTCGGAAACAGGATGTGCGCGACCATCACGGCCGGCAGACCGTTGTCGATCAGGCGTCGGTATGGCGTCAACTCGTCCGTCAGATCGGTGTATTCGCGCCGATCGACCGGCAACGCCAGGTGCGAATCGGCAACTACCGCCCCGTGACCGGGGAAATGCTTGGCCGTGGCCGCCATGCCGGCATCGCGCATGCCGTGCATGTAGGCGACCGCCAGGTCACCGACCGCGGCCGCACGGCTGTGAAACGCCCGGTCACCGATTACTTCCGAGAGCCCGTAGTCGAGGTCGACGCAGGGGGCAAACGAGATATCCAGGCCGCAAGCCAGCAGTTCGGATGCCATAAGCCAGCCGTGGCGCCGCGCCAGCTCGAGACCTGTGGCGTGCTCGAGGTCGTACTGGTGGCCGATCAGCCGCAACGGCGGCAGTGGGGTGAAGCCGGTGCGGAAGCGCTGCACGCGCCCGCCTTCATGATCGACTGCGACCAGCAGCCGCGGGCTGCGCACCGCGTGGATCTGCGCCACCAGCCGCTGCAACTGGGCGGGATCCGCGTAGTTGCGCGTAAACAGGATCACG
Organism: Gammaproteobacteria bacterium; assembly: GCA_043742765.1. Classification (GTDB taxonomy): domain Bacteria; phylum Pseudomonadota; class Gammaproteobacteria; order Steroidobacterales; family Steroidobacteraceae; genus FEN-1191. The sequence continues at coordinate 3,713 of JAYTXT010000156.1, forward strand.
CTGCCGACCAGCGGATGCGCGAGCACCTCACGGTCCTCCGCGCTCAGCTCCTGCCCCGCGACGTCGACCATCAGCGGTCCCAGCGTCATCGCTCACTCCACAAGGCCACGCCGGCCATTGTGGCGCACCTTGGCAGGCAATGCCCACTGCGACGCGTCAACGGCGCCGGCCTGGCGCCAGGACTGCCAACGACTCGACGTGTGTGGTCTGCGGAAACATGTCGGCGACGCCCGCCGCAAGCAGTTCGAAACCCAGTTCGTGCACCAGGATCCCCAGGTCGCGGGCCAGGCTTCCTGGATGACAGGAGACATAAACCATGCGGCGCGCGCCAACACGCTTGAGCAAGGGCAGCACTTCGCGGGCGCCGACGCGCGGCGGATCAATCAGCACGTGGCTGTACTCGGCTGCGGCCCAGGGCGCGGCGCCGAAATCGGCGCCGGCGAGGTCAGCGCTGAAGAACTCGGCGTTGACGATGTCGTTAAGCGCCGCATTGTCCCGGGCGCGCGCCACCAGCTGTGCTTCGCCCTCGACACCGACCACGCTCGCGGCGCGGCGCGCCATGGGCAGCGTGAAATTTCCAAGGCCGCAGTACAGATCGAGCACCCGCGATTGGGCGTCGAGCTGCAGCAGCTCGATCACCCGACTGACCAGCGAGCGGTTGAGCTCGGCATTCACCTGAATGAAATCACTGGGCTCGAACCTCACCCGCACCGCGAACTCCGGCAGCGTGTATTCGAGCGCCACTGCCGGCTCACGCAGCGGGCGCACCGAAGCCAGGCCCGCGCTCTGCAGGTAGATCTGCACGCCGTGTGCGCGTTCGAATTCCAGGAACAATTGCTGGTCGGCCGGCGTCGGCGGATCGAGCACCCGGATCACGAGGACCACCGCCGTTTCCGCGATCGCGACCTCGACCTGCGGCACGCGCTCGCGGATTGCCAGGGCCGTGAACAGCGCGCCCAACGGCGCCAGCAACGCGCCGACGGGCTCGGCCAGCACTTCGCAGCGCTGCAGTTCGGCGACGTGGCTCGAGAAGCGCTCGCGAAACCCAACCATGGAGCGGCCGCGCGCGTGCACGAAACGGGCGCCGAGGCGCGCACGCCGGCGGTATTGCCATTGCGGACCCTGGAGCGGCGCGAGCCATTCGCGTGGCGTGACGCGCCCGACGCGCTCCAGGTTTTCACGCAGCTGCTGCTGCTTGATCGCAAGCTGCGCGGTACTGTCAAGGTGCTGGAGTGCGCAACCACCGCAGATGCCGAAATGGGCGCAACGCGGCACCACCCGCTCGGGCGCGGGTTCGAGCACGGCAACGAGCTCGGCTTCATCGTGCTGGCGATGATGCCGGCGGCGAATGAAGCTCACGGTTTCGCCCGGCAGCGCGCCGCCGACAAAAACGGTCTTGCCGCCGCGCACCACGCCCGCGCCCTCGTGGTTGAGCGACTCTACCCGGCCGGTCTCGGCGAGCGCCGGCTCGCGCCGCCTCAAATCACGCTCTCCCAGGCCGCGAGGAACTGCCGATGGTGCGCTTCCGGCGAGCTGCGCAGCAGCTCGCGCAGTCGCTCGAGCTCCTGCTGGTGCGCGGCCGCATCGAGACGGCCGCGAAACAACTCGAAGCGCAGCAGCACCAGGTAAGTATTGAGCACGTCGGTCTCGCAGTAATTGCGCACTGCCGCGAGTTGCCCGGCGAGCACCGCGTCCCAGACCTGCGCGCCCGAGAAGCCGAGCTTCCCGGGAAACCCCAGCAGCGCGGCCATGTCGGCGAGCGAAGCCCGGGCGCGGCCCTGGAAGCTCGACAGCACATCCATCAGGTCCAGATGCCGCCAGTGATAGCGGCTCAGGTAAGTGTTGTAGCGGAAGCTGGTGTCCTCATCGCCGGTCTCCCAGTAACGCGGCGCCTGCACGCCAGCCTTGAGCGCGCGGTAGTGAAGCACCGGCATATCGAAGCCGCTGCCGTTCCATGAGACCAGCTCGGGGGAATATTTCTCGATGCCATCGAAGAACCGTGCAATCAGCTCCGCCTCGCTTGATTGCAGGTCGCCCAGACTCCACACCTTGAGTTGCTCGCGGCTGCGCAGCACGCAGGAGATCGCGACCACCTTGTGCTGCTCCAACGGCAGGAAGTCGCTGCCGTTCTCCTGGCGGCGCGCCGTGTACATGGCCTTCGCGACCTGCGAGTCGCTGAGGCCCGCAAGGCCCAACACGCGGCGACCCAGTTCCACGTCCGGCACGGTCTCGAGGTCGAAGACCAGGCGATTCACTTGCGCACGGCCTTGCGTACGGCCTTGCGCCGCGGCCGGCGCCGCGGCGCCTTCATCAGCACCGCTACCGCCACCACCAGGCCCGCTTCGTCGGTGAGCGTGACGTGTCCGGCGCCGATGCCGAGTTTGCGGCGCAGCCGCTCGCCGCGCGCGGAATACACGACTTCGGGCCGACCCCACGCGTTCTGCACGACGCCCACGTCGCGAATCCACACGCCATGCGCGAAGCCGGTGCCCATGGCCTTGACCACCGCTTCCTTGGCGGCAAAGCGCATCGCCAGGAAGCGCGCGGGCCGCTGCGTGCGCGCCAGCTGCGCGCGCTCGGCTGGCAGCAGGAGCCTGGCGACAAAATGTTCGCCGAACCGGGCGTAGGTTCGCTCGATGCGCTCCTGCTTCAGGACATCGACGCCGATTCCGTAGATCATCGGCGCGCGCGTTGCATCTGCGCGCGCATCTCGCGCACCGCCGAGCCGAGGCCGTCGAACACGGCCTGGGCAATGATTGCGTGGCCGATGTTGAGCTCGGTGATCTCGGCAATAGCCGCAACCGCTCCGACGTTGCGGTAATTGAGCCCGTGCCCCGCGTGCACCTCCAGGCGGCGCGCGACCCCGTGGCGCGCGGCGCGGCGCAGGCGCTCGAGCTGTTGCGCCTGTTGCGTGCCGCTGGCCTCGGCGTACTCGCCGGTGTGCAATTCGATCACGCTGGCGCCGGCGTCGGCGGCCGCGTCGATCTGCTCAGGCTCCGGGTCGATGAACAGGGCCACGCGCACGCCTGCCGCCGCCAGCCGCCCGCAGGCGGGCCGGATCGTCGCCATGCCGCCGCGCACGTCGAGACCGCCCTCGGTGGTCAGTTCGGCGCGGCGCTCGGGCACCAGGCAGCAGTCGGCGGGCTGGATTTCACAGGCAAAGGCCAACATCGGCTCGGTGGCCGCCATTTCCAGGTTCATGCGCGTGGCCAGCAGCCCGCGCAGCGCGCGCACGTCGCGCTCCTGGATATGGCGCCGGTCCTCGCGCAGATGCAGCGTGATGTTGTCAGCGCCCGCCTGCTCGGCGATCAGCGCGGCGTGCACCGGATCGGGATAGCGGGTGCCGCGCTGCTGACGGAGCGTGGCGACGTGATCAATATTGACACCCAGTTCGAGTAGTGCGCCCATCAGGCAGATCGCTCCATTCTGGCGACCGCACGCGCTACGGTGCGGACGCGAAGTTCGCGGCCGTCGAGACAATGATCAAGCGCGGCGCGCAGCACCTGCCGCGCCTGGCGCTGCGCCAGCGGCTCGCCCAGCGGCTGGTCCGCGGCCAGCGCCAGCAGCACACGGCCTGGTACCGCGCCTTCAGCAGCGGCGGCCGGCCACAGGCCCGCGCCGGGCCGGAAATGATAATACGCGTCGGGCAGCACCGCGCGGCCGCCTGCCTCGAAGCGCAGGTCGTTCCCGTAGCCCAGCAGTTCGAGCAGGCGTTTTTCAAAATGCCGCAGCACTTCCTCGAGCGCTTCCCCGGACCGCAGCCGCGCGAGTGTCGCCGCGTAATGCGCGTAGAGCTC
>JAYTXT010000157.1:0-3161 GCA_043742765.1 Gammaproteobacteria bacterium
GCAACCAGTTCTGCCGGAGTCGCCGACTGGCGCACCGGCTCGTTCCGCTGGTGCCGGCGTTGTTCCGCCAGCACCGCCTGCATGACATGGGTCTGTTCGACAATGCTGTGTAATTTCGCGCTTCCCTGTCGCAGGGCGTGCGCCAGTTCGGTCGCCGCCAGTTGCACGAACTGCTGCAGATCGCGCCGCCGGGCGTCATCAGGCGTGCCGCTGCGCAGCTCGTCAAGCGCCTGCTGGAGATCGTCCACGGACACGGCGCCCAGCTGTTGCTGGAGCCCCGCGATGTTGACGGACATCGGCGTCATGGCATTGCCGAGGTTGTGCAATATGCCGGCGGCGTTGTCCGCGGCGCCCGATTCGAAGGAGCGATCGATGAGTTCGCGGCGAGTGCGGGTGAGCCGTTCCACCATGTTGTCAAAGGCCCTGGCCAGCGTGCCGAGCTCGTCACGCCGGTCGTAGCCCAGGCGCGCCGACAGATCGTCGGCGGTGGCGATGCGCTGTGCGTGGTCGGTGACCCTGGCGAGCGGGCTGAGCACGATGCGGCCAAGCAGGACCAGGAGCGCGGCGAGCGCTATGCAGGCGGCCACGCCCAGGAGGCGCGTTGAATACTGGACGGCTTCCGCGCCGCGGTGCGATATGGTGCGTGGCACGCTGATGCCCAGGGCCAGCAGCGGCGTGCCGGACAGATTCGTGAACGGACGCTCTATGCGCGTTGTGGTTGCCGATTCGGTAAGCCGCCCACCGGCCGCCGTGCTCACGTCCCGCAGTCGCGAGTCCGCGGCACGGTCCTCGCCCCACGGGCGCACGTCGAGCACGACCTGCGCCTGGGTGCCGAGCCGCAGCAGCTCGGCACTGTTGAGGAGCCGGCCCATGATGACCAGGCCACGAGCCGGGCCGCGGCCGAAGCCGTCGAGAATAGGAGCGCCAGAGGCCACGAGCACGCCGCGGTCGGTGGCGATCAACCCGCTGACCGGTTGCCCACTCGACAGGGCCTGCGTCCAGGCTGGCTCGAACTGATCGGTACCGTTCAGACGGAGCTTCAATGACCGGCCTGACTCCGAGTAGGGGCCGTGGCTCCACTTGAAGCGGCCGTCGGTGGCGATCACGGCCATGTAGTCGATCTTGGCGATGCGGAAGGAGACGTCGGTGAGGCTGGTCTGCACGAAGCCTGGGTTCTGCTCGTGCATGTACTTCCAGAGTTCCTGCCAGTTCCCCCAGTCGGCCGCCTGCGCGCTCAAAGCCTGCTGCTCGCGGCCAACGGCGAGCACGACCCGCTGCATGTCGGTGCGGGCGCTGTCGCGTTCCAGTTCCACGAACCGCGGCAGCACGAGATGCTGCTGGATGACCCACTGTGCGGCGATCAGCGCCGCGAACAGCAGCGCCAGCAGGATCGTCACTTTGGCGCGAACACGCATCCGCTCGGTCCACCGATTAGTAGATAGGCGACCTCGGGAGACTAACGATGCGGCTGCGACGCTGATCGAGGCGGCGTCACACTATTAAGTAGCTGCCGTGGTGAGACGTGCCTCACATTGCCCGCAGCGCGAAGCGGGTCACACTCTCAATGCGCCGCAGTAGTGGGCTACAGCAGGTCGGCCGGGGCCGCAAACGTCCCCGGCGTCGTCGCGCTCTGCAGCAGCACGCCCGGGTGCGCGATGGTCACGCCACTGACTACCGGCAGCGTCGGGCCGGTGGCGATGACGATGTCGAGGTGTCCGTCACCGTTGACATCGGCCACTGCGACTTCATTGGCGTCTTCCGCCGTGAAGTTGCTGGCTGCGAGGAAGGCCCCGGCAGTGGCCGGATCCTGCAGCAGCACGCTCACCGCGTCCGTGCCGCCGATGACGATATCGGGATGCGTGTCGGCCTCCAGATCGCGGACCTCGATCGATTGCGCGAGGCTCATCGGGGCGACCGGGTAGCTGACGGCTGCGAGGAACTGGCCGTGATTAGCCGGGTCCTGGCGCAATACATTAACGGTCGGCATGGCGCCGCCGGTCGGGCCCGGATCGGTGATAACCAGGTCATTGAGGCCGTCGCCATCGACGTCGGCGACAGCGACGAGGTTCCAGCCCGCGACGTTGAGGTTCATGGTCTGTGTGAATACGGTCACGGGCGCCGCAAAGGTGGTCGCGGCCGCGACGCCGGTATGCATCAGAACCTTGACGCCCGTTCCGTCCGTCACCACGACATCGGCAGCGTCGTCGCCATTGAGATCGCCCACGGCCACCCAGTTGGCGCCGCCCGGGTACAGGTTGATCGCGTTGGCAAATGTGCCCGGTGAGGATTGCAGGAACATCGACACGCTGAAATCCGCTGCGATGAGATCAGGCATGCCGTCACCGTTCATGTCGCCGATCGCGAGCTGCGAAGCGCCCGATGCAGGCAGCACCAGCGGTGTATTCAGTGCGCCGGGCGTCAGGCTGTTGTTGAAAAACACGGCCAGCGCGCCGTCTTCGTAGCTGGCGGAAACCACGTCGGGCAGATCGTCGCCATTGAGGTCGGCACTGGCGAGGTAAAGCGGATCGTCACCATCGAAGGTGAGTACCGGTGCCGCGAACATTCCCGCCGCCGTCGACAGGTAGGACTTCAGGTATGCCGGATCCGGCTCGAGGCCGTTCTGGACGCTGCTCAGCTGCACGATGTCCGTGAAGCCGTCACCGTTGAAATCGCCCGCAACTACGCCGGCGGACATCTCGATGGGCGGGTAGCCGTTGCAGTTGAGGCAATCGTAGCCATCGCCGCAGCTGCTGAGCATGGGCAGCAGCGCGAGCGCGGCGCCGGAGCGCCAGTGGGAAAGAAGACTGGATTTATGTGACATGGGTCCTCCGCGGGCTCACAAAACGGCAAGAAATCCTGGGCGCCAAAAATAAGTCACACTCATGTCGCACACAATCGAATAGTCCACAATTTGCAGTTCCTGGCGCGTCTCTTTAAGCCGACAGTGTGATTTTCGGGGCTCCTGGCGGCCGCCGGCGCCTGGCGCCTTGCCGCGCAATCGGCCATGCCGCGTGCTACAGTTCGCCGCGCCAGGTGAATACCAAGCCCAAAACGCCCGCCCGCAGCACGCGTGCCATATCTGCGGATCTCAAGGCCGTGATCGAGCGCTTCCGGCGGCCCTCGCACCGCCGCGCGATCTGGCAACTGGTCAATACTTTGTT
>JAYTXT010000158.1:0-9619 GCA_043742765.1 Gammaproteobacteria bacterium
GCTCGAGCCCGCAGCGGTTGCGGGCAGGTGGCGGCCCCAACCGGTCTCGAGCGCGGCGTGCGCGATGATGGTCTCGGGCGCCACGCCCAGCCGCCGCGCTGCTTCAGTCGCGTAGGGCCGGATGCTGTCAATGAACTGTTCGCGAGTTGTCAGATGCTTGCCGGCCGGTGCCTGCGGGGCCACGGCTGGCGCGGCGGCGGGCGCGGCGCCGGTGCGCTGCAGCTGCTGAACCAGGTGCTCGGCGAGGCCGAGGCCCTTGCCCTGGGACATCTGCAGCGCCAGCTGTTGATCGAACATGTCCTGGTAGAACCGGGTCTGCTCGCTGTCTCCGAGGCTCTCGCCCATGCTCGCTTCGCGCATGCTCTTGAGGAGCATGCTGGTAAAAAGACTCTCAAACTGGCGTGCCGCCTCACGAACCGCGGCGGGCTGGTGCTGCTGCGCCGTCTTCTTCAGCGCTTCCATGCCGCTGAAGTCGGCGTAATAGGCAGGATCGACGGGACTGGCGCTCATGGTGCTGATATGTCCGTGCTGGCCGCGCCCCAGAGCGCCTAAATGACTACCAGCTCGGCGCGCAGCGCGCCGGCTTCCTTGAGGGCCTCGAGTATCGCCACCAGGTCGCCCGGCGCCGCGCCCACCTGGTTGACGGCGCGGACGATTTCGTTGAGGTCGACTCCAGAGCTGAACACGAACATGCGCGCCGGCGGCTGGTCCACGGAAATATCGCTGTGCGGCGTGGTCACCGTGGTGCCGCGCGCAAAGGCGTTGGGCTGGCTGACGTCCTCGCGTTCGCGGATCGTCACCGACAGCGAGCCGTGCGCCACCGCGGCCGGCATGACACGCACGCGCGAGCCAATGACCACTGTGCCGGTACGCGAGTTGATGATTACCCGTGCCGGAGCGTCGCCCGGCTCCACTTCCAGCTCCTGCAGTGCCGAAATAAAACTGATGCGGCCGGCCTGGTTCGCGGGCGCGGCGACGCGTACCGAGACCGCGTCCAGGGCCTGTGCAGTACCGGCGCCCAGCAGCACGTTGATGCCTGAGGTCAGGCGCGCGGCGGTGGTAAAATCTGGCGTATTCAGGTTGAGCACCACAAAGGGCGAGGCGCCAAAATCGCTGTGCACCTCGCGCTCCACCGTGGCGCCGTTGGGCACCCGGCCGCCGCTGGGCACATTGACGCTGACGCGCGAACCATCTTTGCCGCTGACTCCGAACCCGGCAACCATCACACTTCCCTGCGCCATCGCATAGACCTCGCCGTCCGCGCCGCGCAGTGGCGCCATCAGCAGCGCGCCGCCGCGCAGGCTGCTGGCGTTGCCGATCGAGGCGACGGTGACATCGAGAGTCTGCCCGGCCTTCGAAAAGGGCGGCAGGTTTGCGGTCACGGTTACCGCCGCGACGTTCTTGAGCTGTGGCTTGACGTTGGCGGGAATAGTCACGCCAAACTTCGCGAGCATGTTGATGATGCTCTGCACAGTGAAGGGCGCCTGGCTGGTCTGATCGCCGGTGCCGTCGAGGCCTACCACCAGGCCGTAGCCCACCAGTTGGTTGCTGCGGACACCGGCGACACTGGCCAGATCCTTGACGCGCTCCGCGAACACCATGCCCGGCAGCAGCAACGCTGCCACGGCCAGCACCATCCAGGCCAGCGGCGGAGACACGGAACGACGGAAATGCCACATGTTTATCAGCCTCAGAAGGGCAACCACTTGGAATCGAAGAACCGGCCCAGCCACGACTTGGAGTTTGCTGACGCGAGCACGCCCTGCGAGCCGTAGGAAATATTCGCGTCCGCCACCCGGAGCGAAGACACAGTGTTGTCGGGCGCGATGTCGATGGGTCGCACAATCCCCTGGACCTGAACGAATTCCCGTCCCTGGTTGATGGCGATCCACTTCTGGCCACGCACCAGCAGGTTGCCATTGGCCAAGCGACGGGCAACGGTCACGGAGATGCTGCCGGTCAGGACATTGCTCTGCTTGCTGTCGCCCGAGCCGTCGAAATTGGTGGCGTTGTTCATGCTGCCGGCGAGCACCTCGGTGCCGTGCACGGTCACCGGAGCTCCGAACAAGGTCGGCCCGGCCAATGCCGCCTTGGTCTTCTTGGCGGTGGTGGTGCTGGCGCTCTTGCTGGCGTCAGTCTTTTCTTCGAGCACGATGGTCAGCACGTCGCCAATCCGGTGCGCGACCGAGTTCTCGAACAATGGCACATCGTGGCCTTCCTGGTAGATGGCGCCGTTGTGCGCCACCTGCGGCGTTGCCTCGACGGGATCGCTGGCCGTGAAACTGTCGATGCGCGGCGGCGCCGTGTGGCAGGCGGCCAGCGCCATGACGGACAGCAGCAGGATCGGACGCAATGCGTGCACTCTATTACTCCGCTCAGATATTGTTGCTCAGGTACTGCAGCATCTGGTCCGTGGTCTGAATTGCCTTGGTGTTCATTTCGTAGGCGCGCTGCGTCTCGATCATGTTGACCATTTCCTCGACCACGTTGACGTTGGAGCTCTCGATGGCTCCCTGCTGGAGCGTCCCCAGGCCCGTCTGCCCCGGATTTCCGGCCTGCGCCGTGCCGCTTGCGGCCGACTCGACCAGCAGGTTCTCGCCGCGCGGCTGCAGTCCGGCCGGATTGACGAAGTCAGCCACCTGCAGCGTGCCCACCTGTTGCGGCGCCGCCTGACCTGCCAGCTGCGCGGCGACCACGCCATCGGCGCTGATCGTCACGCTCTGCGCGCCCTGGGGAATATTGATGCCGGGCTGCACCACGTAGCCGCTCGCGGTCACGAGCTGTCCCTGGTTGTTGAGCTGGAAATCGCCGGCCCGCGTGTAGCCGAGCGTGCCGTCGGGCAGCAGCACCTGGAAGAAACCGCGGCCGTTGATGGCGAGATCAAGCGAGTTGCCGGTCTGGGTGAGATTGCCCTGCGTATAGGTCTTTTCGGTGGCCACCACGCGCACCCCGGTGCCCAGCGACAGTCCGCTGGGAGACTGGGTATCCTGCGAAGTCGCGCCGCCCACCTGGCGCACGTTCTGATAGAGCAGGTCTTCGAACACCGCGCGACTCTTTTTGAAACCGGTGGTGTTGACGTTGGCGAGGTTGTTGGACACGACCGCCATGCGGGTCTGCTGCGCGTCGAGACCGGTCTTGGCTGCCCACAATGCTGAGTTCATGACTGCTCCTGGTTAAGTGAAGCGCGGCGCCTAGCCGGCCTGCAACAGCCGCGTAGCCGCGGCGGCGTCTTCTTCCGCGGTGCGCAGCGCCTTGACCTGCAGGTCGAAGCGGCGTGCGAGTTCGACCATCTGTGTCATGGTCTCGGCGATATTGACGTTACTGGTCTCGAGCGCCCCGGCCACCAGTTGCACGGTGGCATCGGCGGGCGCGTCGGCACCAAGTCGCTGGCGAAACAGGCCGTCCTGGCCGCGATCGACGTCGCTGGCGGGCGGGTTGACGAGCTTGATGCGCCCGACCGTGGCGACCGTGGTCGCCGTCTGCCCCAGCGGCACGATCGATACCGAGCCGTCGCGGGCGATGCTGATCGAGGAATGCGGCGGCACGGCGATGGGTCCGCCGTCGCCCAGCACGGCGCGGCCCGTCGCGGTGACCAGCTGGCCATTGACGTCGACGCGCAGGTCGCCGGCGCGGGTATAGGCCTCGCGCCCGTCGGCGCCCTGTACGGCAATCCAGCCGGGCCCATTGACCGCGACATCGAGATCACGCCCGGTCTGCTGCAGTGCGCCGCTGGTAGGATCCCAGCCCAGCGTGCTGCTGGTGGCGTAGACGCGCGTTGGCAAGCCTGCGCCTGCGACCGCCCGGCTCTGGAATGCCGACAGATCGGCACGGAACCCGGTGGTGCTGGCGTTGGCGAGATTGTGATTGTTGGCCGTTTGGGCGCGCAGTGTTTCCTTCGCGCCCGACATGGCCACATAAACCAGACGATCCATTGCGGTTCGCTACCCTTGCTCAGCGGATGTTGATGATGGTTTGCGTGATCTGATTTTCGGTAGAGATCATTTGCGCGTTGGCCTGAAAATTGCGCTGCGCGGTAATCATGTTGACCAGCTGCGCAGTGATGTTCACGTTCGACTGTTCGAGCGACCCGGCCTGTATCAATCCGAACCCGGAGTTGCCGGCCTGGCCATGCAACACTTGGCCAGAACCGAAGGTTTCGGCCCAGTTGGTGTTGCCCAGTGCCTGCAAGCCCTCCGGATTCGCAAAATTCGCGAGCGCCACCTGCCCGAGCGAGAGCGAGCGTCCGTTGGTGAAGCGCGCCTGCACCACGCCGCTGGAATCAACGCTGATGCCAATCAGCCGTCCGGTTGTAAATCCATCCTGTGACACCGCGCTGACGGCGAAGGTGTCGCCGTACTGCGTGCTGGTGGCGTAGTTCACCGACAGATCCATGTTCGCGGCCCCGGTGGTGGGCGTGTAGGTTGGAAAGGTGATCTTGCCGCCAACCGGCACCACGATCGCACCGAGGTTGGAATACTGCAGCGTCTGCGCCCCGCCGACCGCGCTGCCATCGATATACAGGCGCGTTTCCCAGGCGTTGGCAGTGGCCGCCTTGACGAAGTACATGCTGGCGGTATGCACCGCCCCCAGTGAGTCATAAACCGTCATCGAGGTGGAATTGTTGTAGCTGTTGGAATTCGCCGGATCGAAGACCGCCACTAACGGTAGCGCGGCGTTTGCCGGCAGGTTGAAAGTGATGTCCGCGGCAGTCGTCGGCGAGGGCGCGCTGTCACCGGTGATCAGGCGCAGGTCGGAAAGCGTGGTGGTATTGAAGGTGCCGGAACTGGTGGGCGGATAGGCCTGCAGACGCTGACCCTCGGAATTGACCATGTAGCCGGCGTTATCGGTCTTAAAAGCGCCCGAACGCGTGTACGCCGCGTCGCCGGCGTTACTGAGAATGAAGAAACCTTGCCCGCTCAGCGCCAGGTCTAGGCTGTTGTTGGTGGCCTCGATGTTGCCCTGCGTGAACTGCTGCGCGATGTTGGCGATTTTGACGCCGGCGCCGTTCTGCGTCTTGCTCACGCCCTGCGCCGAAACGGCAAACAGCTCGGAGAACTCCGAACGGGACTGCTTGAAGCCGGTGGTATTGGAGTTGGCGATGTTGTTGGCGGTGACGTTCAGGTCGCTTTGCGCCGCGTTGATGCCGCTGAGGGCTATGCCGAATGACATGGGATGCTCCTGAGGTAAGTTTCAGATGATCTGCTGGACGTCGCCGAGCGCAATGGCGCCGAGCTCCGCGGTGTTGAGGGTCAAACTGGTGCCGGTACGATCCATGGTCACGCTGCCGACCCGGGCGGCCACCGCTATTGGCAGCGCCAGGTTGGCGCCGCCTACTTTCGCGACCGCTTCAATCTTGTAGTGCCCGGCGACGGCCTGGCTGCCGCCATCGGTGAGACCATCCCAGCTGAACGGCTGCTGGCCGCTGCTCGTGGCCATGTTCAGGTGCCTGACAACCTGGCCGGTAGCGTCAGTGATCGTCAAGCTGACGCTGCTGGCGCCGTCGGCTACCTGCACGGCGCCGCCGATCGGCTGACCGTAGTAGTTGACAGCGCTCGCGGGCGCCAGGATCTGGTGCCCCACCATGGTCGCGCCGGAAAGCGCCTGCGAAGAGCGCAGCGAATCCGCAAGGGCACCCAGCGTCACGTTCATCTGCTGCACGCCCGACACGGTGCCGAACTGTGCGAGCTGCGCAACCATCTCCGTGCCATCGAGCGGCTTGAAGGGATCCTGGTTCTTGAGCTGCGTAGTCATGAGCGTCAGGAAATCGCTGATGCCGAGCGAACTGGCGCTCTTGTGGGCGGCAGCGGCAGCCGTCGCGGCGGCGCCGGGCGCAATGGGGTTGGTAATGCTCATGAGGAATGTCTCCGGTTAGCGCCATCAGCCCTGGCCGAGCTTAAGGGTAGCCAGCAGCAGGGTGCGGGCGGTATTCATGACTTCGACGTTGTTCTGGTACGAGCGTGAGGCCGAGATCATGTCGACCATCTCCTCGACCGTGTTGACGTTGGGGGCATAGACATAGCCGTTGCTGTCTGCCACCGGACTGGCCGGGTCGTAGCGGCGTTCCGGTGCGGCCTGGCTCTCAACGATGCCGCGCACCTCGACGCTGGCCCCGGCTCCATCGGCCGCCGTGGCCATGGTCGCCTGGAAAACCGGGTGCCGCGCGCGATACACGCTGGCGGGATCGCCGCTGACGCTCTCTGCGTTGGCAAGATTGCTGGCTACGGTATTGAGGCGCACCGACTGCGCGCTCATCCCAGCGCCGGCGATATCGAAAATTCTGAAGCTCGACATGGTGGCTGTCCCGCTGTGGTTACTGGCCGGTGATCGCGGTCATGAGGCCGCGCAACCGCGCATTGAGGAGCGTCAGCGTGGCCTGGTAGCGCACCGCATTTTCCGCGAACGAAGCCTGTTCGAGCTGCGTGTCCACGGTATTGCCGTCGAGCGATGGCGCCAGCGGCACCCGATAGAGCAGCGCCGGATCGTTGTCGGCGCCCGCGCCGGCGGTGCTCTGGTGCGCACCCTGGGTAACTGTCAGTGGTAGCGTGCCGGTCGCCGGCGCACCGGCCCGGGCCAGTGCCGCCTTGAAATCCACATCGCGGGCTTTGAAATTCGGCGTGTCGGAATTGGCGAGATTGGCGGCCAGCAGCTGCGCACGGCGCGACTCGATGCCGAGCGCCTGGGCGTGGATGCCGAGAAAATTGTCGATGCTGCTGGCCATGGGGTCTCCGCAAATCCGAACAAGTCGGCTGTGACGGAGCAATCCCTGTGCCATGTGTGCGCAACCGGGTACCGGGCGCAGCGCAGCGTGATGCAGTTCGCGATTGGCGGCACTGACGGCCACTTTGAGCGGCAAGATCGTGCCGCCTGCCGGCAGCAGCCGGCCGGACTGCAACCCGTGCGGCCGCTATGGCCTTGAACGGCAGCCCACGAAGACTCTTGAGCGGCAATTTTCCGGCGCTATCTCTGGCACGAGGCTTGCTCCGATCCCGGGCACTACCAGCCAGGCGAGGCGATCGACATGAATCAGCGCATCTTCTACCGCTTCGGCGCGACTGCCGTGGCCATGCTCCTGTTGCGCCCGCTCCATGCCGCCGACGCCGGGCTCACCGATGCGGCCACGATCCGCGCGGCCGCCGAGCAAGCCGTGCGCGCAGCGGCGGGAACCACGGCCACCGGCCTGACCATCAACGCCGATACACTTGACCCGCGCCTGCGGCTGACGCATTGCGCCGCACCGCTCCAGGCCTACATCGCCGGTGATGGGCAGTTGCGCGACCGTACGACGGTCGGCGTCCGCTGCGCTGCGGATACCAGATGGTCCATATATATGGGTGTGGCCGTCAGCTGCGAAATACCGGTCCTGGTGGCGCAGCGTGCCCTGCCCGGCGGCGCGGTACCCGAGGCCGCTGCTTTCACGGTCGTGATGCGCCGGCTCCCCGGATTGTCGAGTCACTATCTGAGCGATCCCGCACAATTGGCCGGCCAGCGTCTGCGCCGTCCGGTGGCGATGGGTGAAGCGCTGAACGCCGACGCGGTGACGACCGCGCCCATCGTGCGCCGTGGCCAGGAACTCACACTATTGGCGCACACCAGTGGCATGGACGTCCGGGTCACGGTCATCGCCATGAGCGACGGCCGGCCCGATGAACGGATCCACGTCCAGAACCCCAACTCGCAGCGCATCGTCGAGGCGACCGTGCGCAGTGCACAGCTTGCAGAAGTACCCTTATGACAAGTACTGGCCTAAAGTCCCACTCAAGAGTGCCGTTATAGGGCCCTGACAGCAGGAGATGTTTCATGTCCAACCGTATTGAGCGAGGTGACGCCAGCGCCGTCGACACCGGTACCAGCCGTACCGTCGAGCGCCTGCGCCCCACTGCGCCCGTCGGTGCCACGACCGCCACGCCGGTTGCCGCACAGCCGGACAGCGTGAGCATCACGGATACGGCGCGCCGCCTGGCGGCGCTCCAGGAAGTGGTGGCCCGCATGCCGGAGATCGATGCCGGGCGCGTCGCCGCGCTCAGCCAGGCCATCGAACAAGGGCACTACGCCGCTGACCCACGCAAAATCGCCGACCGCCTGCTGCAACTCGAACGCGATCTGGCCGCGGCCGGCCGGCGCGAGTGATGCTGAAGATCAGGGCATGAGCATCCAGTCTGCCGACATCCGGCAGCACATCGAGCGCGTGCTGCGCGACGAAACGCAATTACTGGCCGAACTCGAACAGCTCCTGAAACGCGAGGCCGCCATCGTGCGCGGCGATGACCCTACGGCTATCGAGAATATCGGCGGCTCACGTCACCGCTGCGTCGACCTGCTCACACGGCTCGATGCCGAACGAACCGCGGCCTGCCGCATGCTGTCCTTCGGTGCCGGACGCGATGGTTTTGAAAAACTGCTGGCCTGGTGCGACCCGGGCCGGTCGCTGCGCGAACGCTGGCAGGACAATCTGCAGATCGCCCGCCGCTGCAAGGAAATGAACGACCGCAACGGCGCGGTGGTCTCGCTCAAGCTCGGCCAGGTGCAGCAGCTCCTCGCCACGCTGCGCGGCGGCGCCGCGGCGCCGGTTTACGGCCGCCAGGGTGCGCGCTTCGACGGTTTCGCAACGCGGGATCTGGGCCAGGCGTGACACGAGTCCGACTCGACTCAAAGGTGCGCTCTGGACTATTGCAATCCGCAGCGCGCCACTTATTGCGCTCGCGAGTACTGTCTAGAATAGCGGAGCCACTGCTGGGAGTTGTGGCGCCGGTTTACAGTTCACGCGGCCTTGAGGAGTTTGACGCCGGCCTTGGTCGCCGCTTTTTGTAGCGCCTCATCGAGCGTAGCCAGCGGGAGCCCGGCGCGCAGCGCCAGCTCCAGATAGGACGCGTCATAAGAGGAGAGCCGGTAACGACGGGCCAGCTGCAACGTCTCGTACAAGGCATGAGCCGCAGTCGCCGCATCGATCTGAATCGGTGCGGCACCTAGCATTTCGAGGAACCCCTCGCTCTGCGCTGCCGTCACGGTGCCCTGGGCTTCGGACCGAGCGATCACATTGGCGATTTCGAGTCCCCAAGTCGCGGGCACGTAAACCTCCGTACCCGGCGCGCGAATCTGCTTCAGAACATCGAAGGCGTAAGCTTCCGGCCGCTGCCCGGTATCCTTCAGGAGCCAGGTGAGCGTGACGGAGGCATCCAGCACACACCTCATTCGCGGCCTTCTGCAATCAGCGCCTTGATATCGACTTTCGCTCGAACCGGGTGCGCCTTCTTGAAAGCCAGGAACCGATCAATCGCAGCTGCCGCGTTTTTGGGTCGATCCACCTGGCTCGGTACCAAATCGGCGATGGCCTTGCCCCGATTCGTGATGGTGAATTGCTTACCGGCCCGCACCTGGCGCAGGAGCTCGGAAAGTTTGGTTTTGGCCTCGTAGGCTCCGACTTCGGTTTTCATGGCGATCGCACCTCGATAATAGACTAGTCTTACCACTAGTCTATTGCAAGCGCCGCCGTGTGAGCTAAGATGCCCGCTGCCTGGCGTCACTTACTCACCAATCAATAATATAGTCGAATATAATGGAACGAAGTAGCGCGGTATCAATCCAATGCGATATGAGAATAGACGGCCGCACGCTCGATCAT
>JAYTXT010000159.1:0-12352 GCA_043742765.1 Gammaproteobacteria bacterium
CACCACGTCGGCGAGAAACTGCAGCGTCGCCATCGGCCGGGGCTAGTAATGCTGGATCGCGCGGAGCGGCGAACCGGTGCGCAGTTCGGCCAGCGCCACCGCGACCGGCGCGTCGCGGCGCGCCAGCGTCGGCGCACGGTTCACCGCGTCGAGTGCCGCCGGGGCCCTGCCAGCACTGCCCAGCACGCGATCCGGGAGGATGCCGATGCCATTGATCGAGTCGCCCGCGGGCGTGAAATACCGCGAGGTCGTGAGCTTGAGCGCGCGCCCGTCGGCCAGCGGCATGATGGTCTGTACCGTGCCCTTGCCGTAGGTGCGGCTGCCGATCAGCATCGCCCGGCCATTCTGCCGGAGCGCGGCGGCGAGTATTTCCGCGGCCGAGGCCGACTCGCCATTGACCAGCACCACCATTGGCGCGCCGTCGATGAGATCGCCCGGCGTGGCGGCGATACGGAAGCGTGCCTCGCGCAAGCGGCCGTCCGCGCTGACGATGGTACCGTGGTCGAGGAAATCGCCGGCAACCGCACCGGCGGCTTCCAGCACACCGCCCGGATTGCCGCGCAGGTCGAGGATCAGGCCGCGCAGTCGCCCGCCGGCCGATGCCCGCAGCCGCACCACCGCGGCGGCGACCTCGTTCGCCGTGGCGTAGGTGAACTGGCTGATGCGCAGGTAGCCGTAACCGGGGGCGAGATTTTCCGAGGCGCTGCTCGGCAGCTCGAGCTGCGAACGCCGCAGGCGCAATTCCCGTAGCCTGCCATCGTGGCCACGCTGCACCGCGAGGCGCACTTCGCTCCCTGGCGGACCGCGCAACTGCGCGGTGGCGGCGTCGATGTTCGCGGCACTGACACTCAGGTCGTCGATGCGCACGATCAGGTCGGCGACCTTCAGGCCCGCGCGCATGGCCGGCGAATCCGCAAGGCAGCGCATAACGCGCAGGCCTGCTGACCCGCCGTCGACCTCGACGCCGATACCCGCGTAGGAACCGCTGGTCGCGGTCTGCAACCGCGCATAGTCGTCAGGCTCAAGCAACGCGGAATGTTCATCGAGCGAGGCGACCAGGCCGCGCGCCGCCTGGCGCATGAGCAGCGGATCGTCAACCGGATCGACGTAACTCTCGCGCACGCGTTGCAATACCTCGGCGAGCAGCCGGGCATCCCGGCGCGGCAGGGCGGTGGTGGCAGTCGCGGGCAGCGCCAGGGCGGAAGCTGCGGCCGGGGCCGCGGCGCGCCCGGCAAACGCGCCGCCAGTAAACGCCAGCACGATGCCCGCCAGTACGCCGGCCCCCAAGGCCAGCCACAGACGCCAACCGGTCTTGTCTCGCGCCAGGCTCATGCGCTGCGAATACTACACGGCTTGCGCGGCCTGCGGCGCCTGGTTGAGGACGATGTTCTCGACCGTGCCGTTGGCCACTGCCGCATAAAGCGGCAGCTGCTCGAGCACGTCGGCGATCGGCACCGGCCGGCCGATGGCGAAGCCCTGGGCGTAGTCGACGCCGAGCTGCCCGATACGATGGCGGATCTCATCGGTCTCGACGTACTCGGCCACGGTGATCAGCGACATGGCGCGCGCCAGCTGCGCAATCGCCTGGATGGTCGATTCGGCCTTCGGGTCTTTCAGCACGTCGCGCACGAAGCTGCCGTCAATCTTCAGCATCGAGATCGGCAGCGAGCGCAGGTAAGCGAGCGAACTCAGGCCGGTGCCAAAGTCATCGAGCGCGATGCCGCAACCGAGCTTGCGCAGCCGCCGCATCAGGGTCTCGGCATGTTCGAGGTTGCCAATGGCGGCGCTCTCGGTGAGCTCGAAGCACAGCGCCTCCGGGTTGAGGCCACTGGCGGCGATCTGCTCGATGAGAAATTCGGTGAAGGCGCCGTCCTTGAGCGACTGGCCGGAACAGTTGATCGTGAATACGACCGGACTCGTGGCCAGCAGCTCGGCGTGT
This sequence comes from Gammaproteobacteria bacterium, assembly GCA_043742765.1. Taxonomy (GTDB): domain Bacteria; phylum Pseudomonadota; class Gammaproteobacteria; order Steroidobacterales; family Steroidobacteraceae; genus FEN-1191. Next base: position 1,940 of record JAYTXT010000159.1, read on the forward strand.
GGCCGCAGCAGGCGCAGCGCCTCGCCGACCACCCAGCGGTCGACATCCGGCATGAGCTGGTAGCGGTGCGCCGCCGACATGAAATGATCGGGGCCCACGGTCTGACCGTCCGCGTCGAGCATTCGCAGCAGCAATTCGAAGTGCGGCCGGTGGTGCGTGGTGCCGAGCGGCAGCAGCAGTTGCGCGTTCAGGCGCAGCCGCCCCTCGGTGATGGCCGAACGCAGGTCGGTGATGACGTTGATGTCGGTGAAGCGGCGGATGATGCTCTCGTCGGCTTCCTGGAAAACCTCGACGCGGTTGCGGCCGCGGTCGTTGGCGGCCTTGCAGGCGGTTTCGGCGGCGGCGAAGGCGTGCGTGAATTCCTGCGCCCGCGGTTCGACCGCCGCGACCCCAACGCTGATCGAGACCGCGAGTGTGCCATCGCCAATGGTGGCGCCGAGCTGCTCGGCGCCCTGGCGCAGCGACTCGGCGAAGCGCGCCGCGTCGTCGAGTCCGGCCGGCAGCAGCACCGCGAAGCGGTCGCCGGAAATACGCGCGGCGATGGCGCCGGGCGGCAGGCGCTTGCGCACCAACTCGCCGAGCAGCGTGATTACCTTGTCGCCGACGTGCATGCCGTAACCGTCATTGATGACGTGCATGCGGTTGGTATCGACCGCCAGCGCGCTCCACCAGCGTCGCACGCTGCTTTCCTGCCGCAGGGTGCTGTGCACGCGCTTTTCGAAGGCCGGGCGGTTCATCAGACCCGTGAGCGAGTCGTAACTGGCAGCGATCACCGCGCCCACACGCCGCGCCAGCAGTTCGGCGAGCCGCCCCTGGCGCGGCGTGAATTCACTCATCGACAACGGCCGGAACAACGCGAGCACGCCGATCGCGCGGCGGTCCGCGCGCGTGATCGCGCAGGATAGCAGCCGGTAGGCCTGGTCATCGCCGCTCCCCTGCAAGCGGATCTTGTTGACGATGACCACCTCGCCCCGCAGCTGCGCGGTCGACATCAGGTGCCGGTGGGCGCGCGCCACGATGCTCGCCTCGATGGCGTGCTCGGCTTTCTGGCGCACCAGTACCAGACCTTTCTCGGGAACGATGATGGCAGCGAGGCCACCCTGGATGTGCTCGACCGCCGCGCGCAGCACGGCCTTGAGCTCGTCGCCCTCGCCGTCGTCGCCGCTGGCATCGCCACCGCTGACGGACAGCAGCATGTCGAGGTCCTGATCCTGCTCAGCGAGCGAACCGTTGAGATTCAAGATCTGCTCGCGGTTGATCAGGTCGCGTGTCAGGATTTCCAGCGCTGGCCGCACCAGCGCATACACGAAGGCCAGCGTGGGTTGCTCGCTCTGCGCGCTGGCCTTGCAGCGCACCAGCACCGCGGCAAACGGCGCCAGCGGCGCACTCGCGCCCGGACGCCACAGCCAGAATATGTAGCTGTGCTCGCCATCCGTGATACACACGCCGGGCACGCCGGGGTCTTTGGCCGCCGCGCGCATCGATTCGCCCACCAGTCGCGCCAGCGCGACGTCCGCCACCATGTCGCTCGACCAGATGACTTCGTTGCGGGCATCGAAGATCGACACGCCGGTCAAGCGCGGCAGCAACGCGCGCAGCAGCTGGGTGTAGGTCTCGAATTCGGACCCGCCCTGGTTGGCGCCTGGTGTCGTGGTATCGGGAATCATGGGTTTCTATTGCCGCCCAGCATCGGGCAAACGGCTCTTTGGGGCTTTGAACCGGTTCGCGCTTTAGTTAAATTCAGCGGACATTCGTCGTCATTGCGTGACGCCGAAACCGTGACGCATTTCTCGGGCGCCGGTGCGCGCTCAGGGTCGGCGCTGGCGGAACCAGGGGCGCGGATCGATGGGCTTGCCGGCGCGGCGGATCTCGAAATACAGCTCGGGTTGAGGGCGGCCGCCGGTGTCGCCCGCCGCGGCGATGACCTCGCCGGCGGCCACCGCTTCGCCCGCCGACTTGCGCAGCTGATCGTTGTAGCCGTAGAGACTCAGGTACCCGGCGCCGTGATCGATGATGGCTAGGAGCCCGAGACCGGGAAGCCAGTCGGCGTAGAGCACGCGGCCGGCGGCGACCGCCCGCACCGGCGCGGCATGGTCGGTCGCCACGACCATGCCGTCCCAATCGACGCCGCTGGCGCGCGTGTCTCCGTAGCTGGCCACCACCCGCCCGGCAACCGGCCAGTCCAGCCGGCCGCGCAGGCGGCCGAAGCCGCTCCCGTCATCGGGGCTCGCGCGCGGCGGCGCCGCCCGGGCGAGTTCGCGCAGCAGTCGTTCCAGGTCTGCCTGCTGGGCACGGAGCCGCGCCAGGCTCGCAGCGCGTGAACGAGCCTCGCTTTGCAGGCTGGCGAGCGCGCCCTGCCGCCGGGCCAGCCCACTCTCGAGCTGCGTCAGTTGCCGCTGGCGGGCGGAGCGCAGCTGGGCGAGGGCCAGTTCCTGCTTGGCGAGAGCACTGTCCAGCGCGTCGATCTGCTGCACCTGCCGCGCGATGGCGGCGATCTGCACGGCACGGGCGCGCCCGAAGTAGCCATACCAGGCGTACATGCGCGACGCGGCGGCCGGGTTGCGCTGGTTGAGCAGCAGCTGCAGCGGTTCGTGGCGGCCGATCCGGTAGGCCACCCGCAGCTGGGAGCCCAGGCTGGCACGCTCAAGCGCCAGTGCCACGCTGACCCGTGCGCGCTCGGCGGCCAGTGCTGCGCGCTGCTCACTGTGGGCGCTCTCCTGCGTGTGGAGGGTTTCGAGGCCCGAACGGGTTGCCGACACCGCCAGTTCAGCGCTGCGCAGGTTCCGTGCCAGCCGGTCGCGCTCTACGGCATCGCGGCTCACGTCGCGGCTGACGCGCTCGATGCGCTCTTTGAGCGCCCGCAGCTGCGCCTGCGTCTGGCCAGCCGTGGTCGCCGCCGCCAGACCGGACGGCACCAGCAGGGCCAGCAGGGCCAGCAGGGCCAGCAGGGGTGGCCACAGGAGCGGAGAAATCAGCGCTCGAACAGGTGTCATGCGGAAAAGTCTAACGCAGCGGGGCTATAATGCGCGGCCACTTACTTGCGGTGCCGCTCCGAGCACCCAGGACCCGACCCAAACCATGCAGCGCCTGCTCGAATACGCCGCCCATCACCAGGGCCTGGCCTTGCTCGCGGTAGCCGCCGCCCTCGCCGTACTGGTGTACGAATTGCGCGAGCGCGCCCGCGGCGTGGGTGCGATCGGCCCGCAGGATGCCGTGCGCATGATGAACCAGGGCGCGGCGCTGCTCGACGTACGCAGTGCCGCGGACTTCGCTGCCGGCCACATCCGCGGCGCACGCAGTTTTCCGGCCGCGAAACTCGCCGAAAATTCCGACGGCCTTAAACGCCACAAGGACAAGCCGGTCATCGTTTATTGTGACCGCGGTGCCACCGCCGCCGGCGTCATGCGGCAGCTCGCACAGCAGGGTTTCAGCAAAGTAGTCAATCTGCGCGGCGGACTGGCTGCCTGGCGTGCCGAGCAGCTCCCGGTTGCGCGCGACTAGCTTGGCGCGCGCCAGCTGCCACCCTTCGCTCCGTGCCGTTCATGGCCGCGCCCACGATTGAAATGTACGCCACTTCCTGGTGCGGCTATTGCGAGCGGGCGCGAGCCCTGTTGCATCGCAGAGGCGCCGAGTTTGTGGAGATCAGCATCGAGGGTCGGCCGGAACTGCGCGAGCAGATGATCCAGCGCAGCGGCCGCCGCTCGGTACCGCAGATCTTTATCGGCGCGCAGCACATCGGCGGTTCCGATGAGCTGGCCGATCTGGAAAAAACCGGCGAACTCGACGCGCTGTTGACCGGAATCTAGGCTCGCAGCTCACTGTTTTCGTTGCCACTCACCACGACCCAAGGAAGACCAGCGATGACTATCGAATCACCACAGCCCGCCACCGACGTCGGCGCAGGCGCCGGCGCGCAACTTGCACTGCAGGCCGTGTACCTGAAGGACTGTTCCTTCGAAGCGCCACAGGGCCCACGCGTTACCGCCGACTGGAATCCGCAGATCGGGCTTGATCTCAACACGGCCGTCAACATCATCGAAGGCGACCTGCGCGAAGTCGTGCTCACGGTGACGGTGTCGGCGAAGCTCGGCGAGCAGACCGCGTTTCTGGTCGAGGTGAAACAGGCCGGCGCGTTCATCATGCAGAACCTGTCGGAAGGCGACTTCCGGCGCGCAGCCGGCGTGGTCTGCCCCGGCGTGCTGTTTCCGTATGTGCGCGCGGTGGTCTCGCAGCTGGTGAGCCAGGGCGGTTTTCCCCAGCTGCTGCTGCCGCCTGTGAACTTCGAAGCACTGTTCGCCGCCAACAATCCCGATCCGGCCAGCGCCGCTACGAACTGAAGTGACGCTGCTCGCGCCGCCATCGCAGATCGCGGTGCTGGGCGCCGGTTCGTGGGGCACGGCACTGGCGATCCAGTGCGCGCGCGCCGGCAATGTCGTGCGCCTGTGGGGCCGCGCGCCGCAGTTGTGCGCGGCGATGGCGAGCGCACGCCGCAACCAGCGCTACCTGCCCGATGCCGCGTTCCCCGACAGCCTGGAAGTCGCGACCGACATGGCGAGCGCGCTGGAAGGGGCTGACGACGTGCTGGTGGTGGTGCCGAGCCACGCGTTCCGCGAACTGCTGACGGCGATTCACGACCGGCTTACCCCGGGGCAGCGGTTGTGCTGGGCCACCAAGGGCTTCGAGATCAGCACCGGGCGGCTCCCGGACCAGGTGGCGCGCGAGGTGTTGGGCACCAGCCGGCTTACCGCGGTGCTGTCCGGGCCGACCTTCGCGCGCGAAGTGGGCGCGGGGCTGCCGACCGCGATGACTATCGCCTCGCGCGACGCCGACTATGCCGAGCAGCTCGCGCATGATTTCTCGTCGCCGAACTTTCGCGCCTACACCTCCACGGACATCGTCGGCGTCGAGGTCGGCGGCGCCGTCAAGAACGTGCTGGCGATCGGCGCCGGGCTTTCCGACGGACTCGGCTTCGGCGCCAACTCGCGCATCGCCCTGATCACCCGCGGCCTGGTCGAGATGACCCGGCTCGGCGTCGCCCTTGGCGCGCAGCGCGAGACCTTCATGGGACTGGCGGGCCTCGGCGACCTGGTGCTCACCTGCACCGATGACCAGTCGCGCAATCGCCGCTTCGGCCTGCTGCTAGCCAAGGGCCTCGGGAGCGAAGCCGCGCTCGGCGAGATCGGCCAGGTGGTCGAAGGCTACAAGGCTGCGCGCGCACTGCAGCGGGTTGCCGAGCGCGAACGCGTCACGATGCCGATCTGTGCCGGCATCCACGCCGTTCTTTATGACGGCATGAGCGCCGACCAGGTGGTGCGCGGGCTGATGATGCGGCCGATCAGGCCGGAGTTCGACTAGGCCCCGCCAGCTCCTCAGGCAAAGCCGAGCTGGCGCCAGGCTTCGTAGACGACCAGCGCCACAGCGTTGGACAGATTGAGGCTCCGGTTGCCGGGGAGCATCGGTATCCAGAGGATCTTCGCGGGGCCGATTCCGGCCAGCACCTGCGGCGGAAGCCCCCGGGTCTCGGGGCCGAACAGCAAGGCATCGCCACGCTGGAACACCGCCTCGCTGTAGCGCCGCAGGCCCGTGGTTTCCACAGCGTACAGTGGCGCACCGCCGAGCGCGTCCAGGCAGGCTTCCAGGGTGCGATGGACGCGCACGCTGGCCAGGTCGGCGTAGTCGAGACCGGCGCGGCGCAATTCGCGCTGCTCCAGGTTGAAACCCAGCGGTTCGATCAGATGCAGCCGCGAGCCGGTGTTGGCGCACAGGCGGATGATGTTGCCGGTGTTCGGCGGGATCTGCGGCTGGTAGAGAATCACCTCAAACATGGCGGTATTTCAGGTGATAATTGCCGGCCATGACCGCCGCGCCCGCCATGTCACCCAGCACGCCGCCCGCCGCGTCGCTGCGTTCCCGCTTCTGCGGCCTGGAATTGAGCTCGCCGATCGTGCTGCTTTCGGGCTGCGTCGGCTTTGGCGAGGAATACACGCGCGTCGTGGGATTCTCGAACCGCGACGTGGGCGCCATCGTCCTCAAGGGCACGACCGCAGACGCACGTCTCGGCAACGCACCACACCGCGTTGCAGAAACATACGAGGGCATGCTCAATTCCATCGGCCTGCAGAATCCCGGGGTCGATACGGTGGTGCGCGAGATCCTGCCGACGCTCGATTTCAGCGAGACGCGCTTCTTCGCCAACGCCTGCGGCTCGACCATCGAGGAATACGTCGAGGTCACGCGCCGCTTCGATGATTCGCCGATTGATGCCATCGAGATCAACATTTCCTGCCCCAACGTCAGGGAAGGCGGAGTGCAGTTTGGCAATGTACCGGAGATGTCGGCGCGCGTGGTGGCCGCCTGCCGCGCGGTCACGCGCAAGCCCCTGATCACCAAGCTGTCGCCCAACCAGACCGACATCCGCGAAAACGCCCGCCGCTGCATCGAAGCCGGCACCGACGCCTTCGCCGTGATCAACACGGTGACCGGCATGGCGATCGACCTGCGCACCCGCAAGCCCGTGCTGGGCAACGAGCAGGGCGGGCTGTCGGGCCCGGCTATCAAGCCCATCGCCCTGCTCAAGGTGCGCGAAGTGCACGAGATCGCTGGCCCGCACAGAATTCCGATCATCGGCCAGGGCGGCATCAGCAATGCCAGCGATGCGCTTGAATTCATGGTTGCCGGCGCCAGCCTGGTGGGCGTCGGCACCACTCTGTTTTACGAGCCCTTGATCTGCCCGCGCATCAACGACGGCATCGCCGCCTACCTGGCCGAGGCGGGCCTCGTGAACGTGCAACAACTGGTAGGAACATTGAAGAGGTAAGCAAACATGAGTGTCACCGATGAACTCGAACGTCTCCAGTCGCTCCGCGAGCGCGGCGCGCTCAGCGAAGCGGAATATGCGCAGGCCAAGGCGCGCGCACTGGCCGGTGGCGCGGGCGGTGGCTCGGGCGGCGGCGCGGCTGGCGCGCACAACAGTTTTCTGCATCAGCTGAGTCTATCGGCCACCGATCGCGTGATCGGCGGCGTCTGCGGCGGACTCGGCGCGCACACCGGGCTGCCTTCGTGGGCGTGGCGCGTGATCTTCTCCATCAGCGTGCTGTATTTCGGCATCGGGCTGCTGTTCTACTTCCTGCTGTGGATTTTCATTCCCCGCGACAGCACACCGGCCGCACCGCCGCCGTCGAGCTGACCCGCGCATGGCACAGGCCGACCTGCTGCGCTTCCTGTTGCTGGCGGCAATCTGGGGCTCCTCCTACATGTTCATGCGCATCGCCGCGCCGGGCTTCGGCCCGCTGCCGATGGTGATGTTGCGGCTGGCCGGCGCGGCGCTGTTTTTCCTGCCCTGGCTGCTGCGAGCGCCCATCCGCCCACTGCTGCGCCGCAATGCCCCGGCGCTGTTCCTGCTCGCGGCAATGAATTCGGCGCTGCCCTTCAGCCTGCTGGCTTTTTCGATGCTGCGGCTGCAGGCCGGGTTCTGCGCGATCCTCGGCGCGACCGTGCCGATGTTCGCGGTGGCGATCGATGCGCTGTGGTGGCGTCATCCCCTGAGCAGCGCGCGAATGCTGGGTCTGTTGCTGGGCTTCAGCGGCGTCACGGTGCTCGCCTGGGATCATTTTGATTTCAGTGCCGGCGGCACGGGCTGGGCCGTGCTGGCGACGCTGGGCGCCTCGGCCTGCTATGGGAGCGGTGCGCATTTCGGCAAGCATTACTTCGCAGGCCAGCCGCCGATGCTGCCGGCCGCGGGCAGCATGCTGGCCTCGACGATCATGGTGGCGCCGATGGGCATCTGGCTGTGGCCCGCGCAAACCCCGCTGCCGATTGACTGGCTGGCCGTGGGCGTGCTGGCGACTGTCTGCACGGGCTGCGCCTACCTGCTCTTTTACCGGCTGATAACCAGCATCAGTGCCACGGCGCTCACCGGCGTCACCTTCGTGATTCCGGTCTTCGGCGTGCTGTGGGGAGCGCTGTTCCTGCACGAAGTGATCACGCCGCGCATCGTCGCAGGCATGGCCGTGACACTGCTGGGCACTGCCTTCACCACCGGGCTCCTTGGCGCCCGCCGCGCCAGCTGAAATCACAGCGCGGGGCGCCGCAACTCAGGTTCCAGGTTCCGTATCGTCCATGCCCAGCTCACGAAGCTTGCGTGTCAGCGTGTTACGCCCCCAGCCGAGCAGGCGCGCGGCTTCCTGCCGGTGACCCTGCGTATGCTTGAGCGCCACGCGGATCAGCGTGCGCTCGAAATCCGGCAGTGCGTCGTCAAGGAGCGGCTTGCCGCCCGGCTGCGCCGCGCGCCGCTCGGCCCAGGCCGCGAGCAGCATCGTCCAGTCCGCGTGGCCGGCAGCCGTTTCCCCCGCGCCGCTCACCTCGGCGGGGAGGTCGGCAACGCGGATTTCGCTGCCCGGCGCCAGCACGGTTGCGCGACGGCAGAAGTTCACCAGCTCGCGGACGTTCCCGGGCCAGTCGTAGGCCGCCAGTCTGTCGACCGCGGCCGCGACCAGCGTCTTCGGTTCCACACCAAGTTCCTGCGCGGCCAGCTGCAGGTAGTGGCGCAGCAGGTCGGGAATGTCCTCGCGGCGCGCACGGAGCGGCGGCAGCTCGATGCGGATCACGTTCAGGCGATGGAACAGGTCTTCGCGAAACTTCCCCTGGCGCGAACGCTCCTCGAGATCCTGGTGTGTGGCGGCGATGACGCGCACGTCGACCTTGATCGGCTGCTGCCCGCCGACGCGATAGAACTCGCCCTCGGCCAGCACGCGCAGCAGCCGCGTCTGCAATGGCGGCGACATGTCGCCGATTTCATCGAGGAACAGCGAGCCGCCGTCGGCCTGCTCGAAGCGGCCGCGGCGCAGGCTGTCGGCGCCGGTGAAGGAACCCTTTTCGTGCCCGAACAGCTCGGACTCGAGCAGCTCGGCTGGAATCGCCGAGGTGTTGAGCGCGATGAAGGGCTTGGCGGCGCGCGGACTGTGTTCGTGCAGCGCACGCGCGACCAGCTCCTTGCCGGTGCCTGATTCGCCGGTGATCAGCACGTTGACACTCGATTTCGCCAGCCGGCCGATTGCGCGAAACACCTGCTGCATGGCGGGCGCGCGCCCGAGCAGTGGCGGCATCGCCACCGAACGCGTACCGGTCCCGGTTGCGGTGCGGGCGCCGGATTGCGCCGCGCGCCGCACCAGGTCGACGGCATGATCGATGTCGAAGGGCTTGGGCAGGTATTCGAACGCGCCGCTCTCGTAGGCGGACACCGTGGTGCCCAGATCCGAATGCGCCGTCATCACGATGACCGGCAGCTCCGGGTGGCTGGCATGCACGCGCTTGAGCAGATCGATGCCCGATTGCCCCATCATGCGCACGTCCGTGATCAGCACATCGGGCGCCGCGGTGCGCAGCGCCGTGAGCACCGGTTCCGCGGCCTCGAAAGCCGTGGGCAGCATGCCCCCGTTCCGTAGCGCGCGCTCCAGCACCCAACGGATCGAGGCGTCGTCGTCGACCAGCCAAACCCGCAGCGGTTGTGCACTCATGCGCCATCCTCCAGCGGTAACAGTATCGAGAACACGGTGTGCCCCGCGCGGCTTTCGAATTCGATGATGCCGCCGTGCCGCGCCACCATGTCCTGCGCCACCGACAGCCCTAAGCCCGTGCCTTCGGCCTTGCCGGTGACCAGCGGAAAGAACAGCGTCTTTTGCAGATCCGCGGGCACGCCCGGCCCGTCGTCCTCGATCTGCACGCACACCACCAGGCGGTGACGCGCCGTGCCGATGTTCAGGTTCGACAGCGTGCGGGTGCGCAGCAACACGCGCCCACGGCCGGCGAGCGCCTGCAGCGAGTTGCGGCCGATGTTGAGCAGCGCCTGGATGATTTCGTTCCGGTCGAACCGCCCGTCCGGCGCACTCGGATCGTAGTCGCGCTCAATGCTGACGCCCGGCGGCGCCTCGCTGCGCAGCAGCTGGTACACGTGCTCACACAGCTCGTGCACGCTGAGCGTCTGCTTGCGCGGGGGGCCGGCGGGTCCGAGCATCGTGTCGACCAGCGTCCGGAGCCGATCGGCTTCATTGATGATGACGGTCGTGTATTCCTTCAGCCCGGCGTCGTGCAGCTCGCGCTCCAGCAGTTGCGCGGCGCCGCGCAGCCCGCCGAGCGGATTCCTGATCTCGTGCGCCAGCTGCCGCACCATCAGCCGGCTGCCATCAACGCGCGAGAGCAGCTCGGTCTCGCGCGTGATCCGCTGCCGGGCGCGCGCGTCGACCAGCTCGAGCAGCAGGTGTACGCCTGTTACCTGGCCGGTGAGCGGTGTGGCGGTGATATCCACCACAATTGGCGCGGCTGCGGCCGGCAGGGTCGCGATCGGGGTCAGCGAAAATTCGTGCCCGGCGCAGATCTCAGCGCTCGCCAGCGCTCGGCGCAGCAACTCGATCAGTG
>JAYTXT010000160.1:0-6546 GCA_043742765.1 Gammaproteobacteria bacterium
GCGTAGGAGACGCCGATCAGGATGAACTGCGAGGCGCCGAACAGACGGTCGATCTTCCTGCGGCCGGTGTCGCGATAGAAACTCCAGGCCGTGGCCCACACGATCAGCAGCGTCAGCAGCGGATAGAGGAAGCGCCCTTCGGGGAATCGCAGATAATCGCGGTGCTTCAGGTTATCGATGGCCGTGGCGAGAATCTCCACCCCCGGATGCATGCGGCCAAGCGGCGTCGGCTTGATGTCGAAGAGACTGGGCGCGGTGGAACCGATCAGCACGATCTTGCCGGTGAATTCATCCTGCGGGCGTTGCTTTGATTGGTTGGACATGTCTGCGTACACATCGCTGAAGGTCACATAGCGGTAGGTGAATGGCTGGCCGCGCCAGTTCAGCAGCACCCGGCTCGCAACGGGCTCCGGCCACCCGAGACCGCGCCCAACCCGCAGCGGCATGGACGGCAGCGCCCAGCCATGTTCGTCCCGGTATAGCTGGTACTCGCGCACCGTGCCGTCGGGGTCCGGGTCGATATTGTTGAAACCCACTCGCCCGCCTTTCAGCGCCGAGGCGAAGTGCGGCAGCACCACCGCTACGGTGGCGTCCTGCTGCGCTTCGGCGGAGGAACGCCGCACGCCCGGAATCATCTCCGGCCTGATACGGCTCAGCGCATCGCTCGAACTATCCAGGCGCAGGAACGGGAAATAGCTGTTGCCCGTGGCGGCAATCGCAGCATCGAAATAAGCATCGCTGTCCGGGTTGTAGACGTCGGCGTCGCTGAACAGGATGTCGAACACCACCGCCGTGGGGCGTTGTTGCTCGAGATTCTCCAAGAATTCTCCCAGCACCTGTCGCGGCCAGGGCCAGCGCCCGTACTCCGGGCCCATCGCGGCGAGGCTGGCCTCGTTGATATCCACGATGACGATGTCCGCATCCGGCTTCGGCACCACGACGCGGTATCTCACCATGGCGTCGAAGCTCCCCTGCCGCATCTGCGCGGTGAGGTGCAGAACAGTGGCATCCAGAGCCACGAATGCAGTGAACGCCACCCCCAGGTATAGATAGAAGCGGTTGCGCCAGTGCCTCCCCAGCAGCGCGGCGAGGCTTTCCAACACTTTGCCGACGCGGCGGGACAGAGCGGTCATTGCATTAGAGGGGAGTCAGGCGGGTTGCGGCGGATTCTGCTCTTCGCACCCCCGATGGACAAGGGCGAATCGACGAATCCCTCGCCTTCAAGAATAGACGATAGCCCCTTTCTCTTCCTTCACGTGCCCCTCATCCAGGAGCCGTTTCGTCAACGCCGCCCGCTCCTCCTCGGACAGCTTTTGAAACCACGACTTGATCTTCCCTTCCAGCCCCTTGCGCCTCTTCGGCAGTGCCTTCTCCTTGCGCAGCAGCGCCAGGAGTTTCGTGAACGCCTCCGGGCCGCCGTGCGCCAGTTCCAGCGGGAATGCGTCCTCCTGCGTATTGGCTCGCCGGACCGAAAAACCGCGATCCCTGGTCAAGTGCTTCACCAGCGGATCGAAGCCCTTTTTGTCCTTGGAGAGGATGACGCACTCGGCATTCGGGTGTTGGGTCAACACTTCGCCCAGATAGAACGCGATGCAGAAGTCCACCGCATTGGGCGCCATGTCCTTGATCAGAATATAGCCAAACCGCTTGCCCAGCGGCTGCGCCTGCCGGGCCAATTCGGTCGGCAGTTTCGCCTGCTTCGCCCCGAGCACAAAACCCACGTGCACGTCATCGGGCAATTTCTCGAGGTCAACGAGCTGCACATTCTCGAAGTCGACCGGCAGCATCCGGTGTTTCACGAGCGTCCCCAGATTGCACTATGCGCTGAAGTCACACGAGTATACGCAATTGCGCATCGCCCACGCCTGCCCATGCACTTCCTGGGCAACTTGGTCTATGCTGGGCGCCGGAGCGCGTTAGTCACTTGACCGCCGTTCCGCAGAAGAGGAATCCGCTCATGTTCAATTGCCGTCGGCTTGCTATCATCGTGTCACTGATGTTCGCAAACGCTCCGGCGCGATCGGCCGAGCTTCCGTGGGTCGCGCACAGCAACGAGAACGCGCAGCTGCTGCTGCAGTTACTCGCGAAATACAGCCCTGAACAAGCTAGCCTGCTTGGCGTCGATGGCTTCGATGAGTCGATCATCGACCTCACGCGCGACCAGTTCGAACCGCAGAATGCTGACTTCAATGCAGCAATCGTTGAATACCAACGGCGGCTTGCGAACGAAGCGGACCCCAGAGTCAGGCAGGACCTGGAGATTCTGATTGCCGCCCTGCAGGACAACCTCTCGAGCAACTCGCTCAACCACAAGTTTTTCTTCCCGTTCATCGACGTTACCGGGCTCGTGTACGCCGTTGTCCAGCAGACACTCGACCCGCGTATCCCACTCCCGAGGCAACAGACACTGGTCGTACGGCTGGAGAAGTATGCGGGCACCGCGAAAGGCAACCACCCGCTCACGGAGCTTGCCAAAGAGCGCACGCTCGAGCGCATCCAGGCGGATCGGAACCTGATCGGCCCTTACACGGGCGAGGTCGAGCAGGCGCTCACGGATTTTCCAACTCTGCTCACCGGCATCAGGGACTTGTTGAGCAAAAGCAAGATCAAGGGGTGGCGCCGCAGTTATGCCGCGCTCGAACGACAGCTGACGGCTTACAACGGTTGGCTTAAAACCGAAATGCTGCCGCGTGCACGCACGGATCATCGCCTGCCGCCGGAGGTCTACGCCGATAACCTTCACCAGTTCGGTGTGGATATTCCGCCCGAGGAGCTGATTTCCAAGGCACTCACCTCGTTCGCCGAGATTCGCAACCAGATGAACATCACGGCGGGCCTGATTGCCAAGGAGCGCGGGTTCACGGACTCCGACTACCGCGCCGTGATACGCAAGCTCAAGGCCGAGCAGATCGCTCCCGACCAGGTCATGCCCCTTTATAAGGAGCGCCTCGGGCAGATCGAGGCGGCGATCCGCGCCAATCGTATCGTAACGCTGCCAGACCGCGGTGCTTCGATTCGACTCGCGACCGCCGCCGAGAACGCCCAGCAACCGGCGCCTCACATGAGCCCACCGCGCCTGATCGGCAACACCGGCGAATACGGCGAGTTCGTCCTCACAACCGCCATGCCCCCAGACGCGTCCGGCAAAGCTTTGGCGTTCGATGATTTTTCCCATCAAGGCGCAGTCTGGACCCTGACCGCTCACGAGGCACGGCCCGGCCATGAGCTGCAATTCGCGAATATGATCGAGGCCGGCGTGTCGACGGCGCGCGCAGTGTTCGCTTTCAACAGCGTCAACGTTGAAGGCTGGGCGCTGTATGCCGAAGCCGAGATGCAACCCTACGAGCCACTCGATGGACAGTTGTTCGCGCTGCAGGCACGCGCGCAGCGCGCAGCGCGGGCCTTTCTCGACCCGATGGTCAATCTCGGGCAGATCGCGCCAGAGGACAGCAAGAGTTTTCTGATGGACGAGGTCGGGCTCTCGGCCGGCATGGCTACGCAGGAGATGCAGCGCTACGTCTTTCGGGCGCCCGGCCAGGCGACCTCTTATTTCTACGGCTACCAGCGCCTGATGGAGACACGGCAGGCTGCACAACTGGCGTTGCGCAAAGACTTTGACCGGATGGCGTTCAACGATTTTGTCCTGGCGCAGGGGCTACTACCGCCGAGGCTGTTGCGCAAGGCAGTGCTGGAAGAGTTCGTGCCAGCGCACCGGCCGCACTGAGTCCGCATGTTTACGCGACGGGAATTTGTCTCGGCGGCGGCGCTCGGCGCCATAGGTGGCGCGGTCGGCGCAGAGGCGGCCACTGCGACGGCGGTTCCGCCACAGCAGTCGTTGCGCGCCGCGCGACTGCCAATCATCGTCTCGGCTGGCAATGGCTTTCCATACATTGACAGGGGCTACCGGCAACTCAGCGACGGCGCCGATACGCTCGAGGCCGTGCTCAGCGTCGTGCGCGGGCCCGAAGACGACCCGAATGACGATAGCGTGGGCCTCGGCGGACTGCCGAACGAGGAAGGCGTGGTGGAACTCGACGCGAGCTGCATGCACGGTCCATCGCGCCGCGCCGCCGCCGTCGGCGGCGTGCGCAACATTCGCAGCGTCGCCCAGCTGGCCCACGAGGTGATGCTGCACACCGGCCACGTGATGCTGGTGGGAGAGGGCGCGGAGCGCTTCGCGGTCGCGCGTGGTTTCAAGCGCGAGGAGCTGCTAACCGAGGAATCACGCAAAGTGTGGCTGCTGTGGAAAGAATCCCACGCCGACTGGTGGGGGCCGGGGCTTGCGGATCCGGCGTGGAAAGAGCGGCTCCGCGAGCGCATACACGCCGGTGACGCCGACCGCCACTATGAGCGCCTGCTGGCGCTGGCCGCAGACCTGGGTGTCAGGCCCGAGGCGCGTCAGGCGGCGGTCCACAAGGTGCTGTTCCCGCCGACCGGAACGATTCACTGCTCCGCGCTCAATGCACGCGGCGAGATGTCAGGTTGCACCACCACCAGCGGTCTCGCCTGGAAGTTGCCGGGACGGCTTGGCGATTCGCCGATCATCGGCGCCGGCTGCTACACGGATCAGGACGTCGGCTCGGCCGGCGCGACCGGGAGCGGTGAGGAAAACATCAAGGTCGCCGGCGCGCACACCATCATCGAGAACATGCGCCGGGGGCTGTCGCCGTTCGAGGCCGGCATGGAAACGCTGAAACGCATCGTCCGCAATTACGGTGGCGACATGGAGCGGCTCAAGTACGTCGACATGACCTACTACATCCTGCGCAAGGACGGAGCCTACGCCGGCGTCTCACTCTGGACGGGTTACGAACCCGGCAGACCGCACACCATCGCGGTGCACGACGGCACCGCACGTCTCGAGAAGACGGTAAGCCTTTACGAGGGCGTCTCCCAGGAATGGCCACCGCTGGTCGCGCCGCCGCGGGCGAACCTGTGAATGCTCCCGTCGCCAGATCGCACACCCCAGCCACCTCGCACGGCTCCAGCACCCGGTTCTGCGGGTAGATCGCGGCGCGTTCACGCCACAGCGCGGGATCCTGCTCCCAGATGAGACGCTCGTGGGCCGATCCGATAGTGCAACTCGTCCGCTCATTGTTTACGCAGGCGGCAGTGGCTACTTACGCCGCCGGTTTGATGTTGGCATTGAGTCGGAACAGGTTGACCGGATCGTAGCGTTTCTTGAGCGCTGCCAGGCGCGGATAGTTGTCTCCATACGCGGCGTGTATGCGCGCTTCGCGATCGTCAGTGGCGGCGAGATTGACGTACTGGCCGCGCGTCTGCGGCTCAATCTTCGCCCAGGCGCTCCGCACCCACTCGATCTCGCGCGCGGTGTCCCCGGGCGGCATTTTCCACGACGTGAATACCCCCACGTTGTGACTCGCCCCGCGATTGAAGTACGCCGTATCCTTGGGCGCCACGCGGCTGATCGCGCCGCCCTGATGTTGCAGCCACAGCATCGCGCCCTCCGACGGTGCAGTCTCGGTAAACCCGACCATCGTATCTATAAGCGTCGGCGTAATGCCATACACGAGCCCGCCCTTCCCGTAGGCGCCCAGCGGGCTGATGCCGCGCAGATCCGCGCTGCCCTGGAGCTTGACGTACGGCGCCGGGGCGAGGTCGTCGCTCAGCGGCTTGCCAAGCTTGCGCAGCGGGCCGACGATCTTTTCCGCATCACGCGCGGGGCCACAGTAGCAGACGTTGAAGGCCAACCACTGCGCGCCTGCCGCTCCAGTGCCCATGGCCACATCGATGTAGAGCTCATCGGGAGCGCTCGCGCTGATGTCGGCGACATCACGCAACAATGCTCGCGCACCGGCAAGCGGGTAACTGAGGTTACCCCCGTACATCATCGGTGTGACCTCGTGCAGGCGGAACGTGAACGAGGTGACCGCGCCATAGTTGCCGCCACCGCCTCGCAGCGCCCACAACAGCTCCGGATGCTCACTCGCGCTGACGCGCAGCCAACTGCCGTCCGCCATCACCAACTCTGCACCCATGAGGTTGTCGCATGTGAGCCCAAACTTTCGGCCAAGACGCCCCACCCCACCGCCCAAGGTCAATCCTGCCACACCGGTGTCGGCAACAGTGCCGACGGGCGTGACGAGTCCGAATGCAATCGCTTCACGATCAAGTTGGCCGAGCAGCGCACCCGCCTCCACGCGTGCCACCCTGGCGACGGGATCGATCGCGACGGCCCGCATCGGCGAAACATCGATGACGAGCCCGCCGTCGCACCCGGATTGACCCGACACACTGTGCCCGCCACCGCGCACCGCCGTCAGCAGGCTGCGCGCGGCCGCGAATTGCACCGCGCGGCGCACATCGGCCGCTCCCGCGCAGCGCACGATCAGCGCCGGCTTGCGATCGAATGCCGGGTTCCACAGCCGGCGCGCCGCCTCGTAGGCCGGCTGGTCGGCAGTGATGATCTCCCCGCGCAGCCCGGCGCGCAGGTCCTCGACTTCAGCGGACTTGAGAGTCAACTGCCGCCCATCGAGTCCCACGGCGGAAATGTCCGAACCGGTCGCTGCGGTTGCGCTTCGGAAA